>JAFGTL010000748.1 GCA_016934125.1 Candidatus Hydrogenedentota bacterium | reverse complement strand
CTTGCGTTTTCCGTCCTGAGACTCTACCCGGAATGGGGCGCGCGTTCCAAGCTGGCTTGAATCCGGGGCGGATATCGCGTATTGTCGGGGGTCCGGCAGCAGACTTGGCCCATAGATATGACAGGATGACGATGAGCGATAGTACGATGAACGGCACTCCTGTCGGCGGTTCCGCCGGCAGGTTCCCAGCGGGTGTGGTGTGCGGTGTATTGGCGGCGTTGAGCGGCATCGGGATGGTGATTGCCGTGCATGGCGAGGCCTTTGCCGACGGCCTGAACCGGCCGGCGGTGTTGGTGGCGTCGACGAGCTACCTGTTCATCGCGCTCCTTCAGAGGGGGCTCGCGACGGGCTACGGCCGGCTGGCCACGGCGGGGCTGGTATTCTGTTTTCTCGGCGACATGCTCGGCCCGGGGAGTTTCGTGGCGGGGCTGGCCATGTTCCTCGTGGCGCACCTGTTTCTGGTGGCGGCGTTTGCGGTGCGGGGCCTGTCGTGGCGGTGGACGCTGGGGGCGGTCGTGCCGATGCTGCTGGTGAGCGGCGCGGTGTTCGTGTGGGTGCGCCCCCACGTGCCGCCGGAGACGCTGGTGCCGGTGGTGGCGTACACGGCGGTGATCAGCCTGATGGTGGTGGGCGCGGCGGGCACCCATGGATTCCGGCCGCATTGGGTGCTCTTGATCGCGGCCATCGCGTTCTACGTGTCCGATGTTTTCGTGGCGCAGTGGCGGTTCGTCGATCCGGTAAAGACGAACGCGTTGTTCTGCTATCCCGTGTATTACACCTCCTGCGTGATGTTCGCCTTCAGCGTGCTGCCGGAGAAGGGGCCGACGGCGGCCGGTTGATTTCCCGCCCGGCCGCGCCTATGATCGGGGCGGCTGTGTGATCCGGCGGAACCCGCGTCATGGTAACGATCATCCACCTGAGCGACCTCCACATCCGGAAGGGCGCCGAACGGCGCGATAACCGGAACGCGGAGCATCTCGTCCACTACCTGGTGGGGCGGTACGGCCACCGGCCCCGCGAGTCCACCTTCGTCATTGTCACCGGCGATCTCGTTCACAGTATCACGCGCCGGCACTATGAGAACCTGGTGGCGACGGTGCTCACGCCGCTGCAGGAGAAGTTCCGGGTGCTGACGGTCCCGGGCAATCACGACTACGCGCGGATGGGGCACTTCTTCGATCCCTCCGGGCCGCCGCTGTTTGCGGAGTTTGTGGACGGCCGGCGGCATCCGGTGGTGGACGATGCGCGCTCGCCGGATCGGTATCACCGGGGACAGGGGTGCGTGCGGTTGATCGGGCTGGATACGGCGGACAAGGACGATCGGGTGTTCCTGGCCAACGGCGTGCTCGACGAGCGCCAGGTGCACAAGCTCAAGGGATTGCTCGCCCATCATGAGCGCGATTTCCTCGTCGTTTACCTCCATCATCACCCGTTCAACCGGAATCCGTTTACGGCGTTCCGGCGGTACCGGCGGTTTCTGGACACGATCCAGGGCAAGGTGAACCTGATCCTGTTCGGCCACAAACACGTGAGCGCCGCCTTCTTCGATCGGTGCGGGGTGCCCCTCATGCTGGCCGCGGGCAAGGCGACGCAGTCGCACCGGGGGGCGCTGTCGTTCCGGGTGATCCGGCTGAATACGAAGGTGGACGGGTTCGGCGAGGGGTTGCGGGGCGTGCGGTTCTACACGGAGGAGATTCCGGCGGCGCCGTTCCCGCCGAGGAGGGGATGACGGCGGGCCGGGGAGGGGGTGCGATGCTGATTCGACGGGGGCAATGGCCGATCCTGGTGGTGAACGCCGTATACCTCGCCGTGGCGGGGGCGTTCTACGGGCTCCGGGGCAACCACGAATTCCTGCTGTATATCGGGGTAATCGTGCTGTTTTTCGGGCTGATTCTGGCGACAAACCGGCGGGTGCAGTATCCGAACGGGGTGTTGTGGGGGCTGACCGTGTGGGGCGTGCTCCACATGTGCGGGGGCGGGGTGCCGGTGGGCCGGGGCGTGCTGTACGGGCAGATCCTGATTCCGCTCTCGAAGACGTATCCCGTGATCCGGTTCGATCAGGTGGTTCACGTGATCGGATTCGGCGTGGCGACGCTGATGATGGACCACCTGCTGCGGCCGCTTCTCCGGCCGGATCTCGGGCGGTGGACGGCGCTGTCGATCGTGGTGGCGATGGCGGGGCTTGGCGTGGGGGCGCTGAACGAGATCGTCGAGTTTGCCGCGGTGGTGCTGGTGCCGGAGACGGGCGTCGGCGGATACGTGAACACGAGCCTGGACTTGGTGGCGGATCTGGCCGGGGCCGTGCTGGCGGTGGCGTATCTGCGGATCCGGGGGTGGCGTGCGCCGCGGACGGCGCCGGAGTCGGCGGACGGGTGATCGGTTGGGGCGGGGCGGCTCAGAACCCCATGCGGAACTTCTCGCCGAGGTAGGTGCGCCGGGCGAGGGGGTCTTCGGCGATCTCGCGGGGGGTGCCGTCGACGAGGATGCGGCCTTCGCTGATGATGTAGGCGCGGTCGGTGATCTCGAGGGTTTCGCGGACGTTATGGTCGGTGATGAGGACGCCGATGCCGCGGTCGCGGAGGGCGGCGACGCTCTCCTGGAGGTCGGCGACGGCGATGGGATCGATGCCGGCGAAGGGCTCGTCGAGGAGAAAGACCTTGGGGTCGGTGACGAGTGCGCGGCAGATCTCGGTGCGGCGGCGCTCACCGCCGGAGAGGGTGTAGGCGGGGCTGTCGGCGACGTGGGCGATGCCGAGTTCTTCCATAAGCTGTTCGGCGCGGGCGATGCGTTCGCGGCGGGGCATGCGGACGTGTTCGAGGATGGCCATGAGGTTCTGCCGGACGGTGAGCTTGCGGAACACGGAGGGTTCCTGAGGCAGATAGGCCATGCCGGCCCGCGCCCGGCGATACATCGGGTAGCGGGTGACGTCGGTGCCGCAGAACCAGATCCGGCCCTGGGTGGGGCGCAGCATGCCCACCGTCATGCGGAACGTGGTGGTCTTGCCGGCGCCGTTGGGGCCGAGGAGGCCGACGACTTCGCCGGCGTTCAACTCGATGTTGACGTCGTTGACGACAACGCGACGGCGGAACTGCTTGACGAGCCCCTCCGTAGACAAGATCGGGCCCTGCTGGCCCGCAATACGTTTTTCGAGGTCGAGGGGCAAGGGGATCTGGTTATCGCTCACGCGTGGTGTTCCTCCTGCGGCCGGGCGCGTCATGGGCCCGGGGCGCCCGCGGATTGCGGCGCCACGGCGTCGGGATAGGCCGCGTCGAACAGATGGCGGTTGAGGCGGAGCCGATCGCTCTTGCCGAGTTTCGAGACATCGCCCTTCAGGACTTCGCGGGCCTCCGGGCGGAGCGTTACGCCGGCCCAAGCCGCCTCGTCATAGAAATCGGGGCGCTCGAGGAGTTCGTTGAGGTACTTGACGACGCGGCCCTTGGTGCGCTCGTCGAGTTCCTGATCGACGGGGAGCCCGGCGAGCTGCTGGCGGGGCACGGATTCGAGCAGGGCGGCGATGCGCTTGCCGGGCGAGGGGTCGGCGCCGGCGGCCTGGCGCTGGAGCGCGGTGAGCAGGGCGGGCCAGTCGCCGATGTCCTCGACGCGGAGGAGGGCGGGATCCTCTTCCTCCTGAAGGTCCCATTCGCTCGCTTTGAATCCGGTGATGCTCGAATTGCCCGTGACGAGATCCCACACGATGGCATCGGCGCGGACGCCCTTGATGTCGGGCATGTCGCCCTTGACGTCGCCGGAGAAGGTGAGTTTGCGTCCGGCGAGGTCGAGGTCGGCGGCCTGGGACTCGATGGTGGTATCCTGTCCGCTGACGACGACGTCGCCGTTGAGTTGGACGCGTTGGGGGGTGACGGTGTCGTCTTCGGCGAAGGCGAGGATCATCTCCTGGCCCTGCAGATCGAGCGGGGGCTGCTCGGGGTCATCGGAGTGCAGGTGGATGACGACGCCGTTGCGAATGCGCTCGAAGCGGCCCTGGCGCATGAGGACTTCGGGGGCGCGCTCGATGTCCATGGCGGTGTAGTTGTAGGCGGAGGACGCGCCGTCCTGGGCGCCGTCGCCGACGCGGACGTTGGTGGCGCGCAAGTTCGTCATGCGGGAGGCCTCGCCGGTGAGATCGTAGACGATGGTGTCGGCCTGGAACCGTTCGATCTGGGGCGTGCTGCCGACGACGTTGCCGGTGAACACGAGGAGGCGCTTGGCCACGTCGAGATCGGCGCGCTGGGAGGCGATCTTGGCTTCCTCGCTATCGACGTGGACATTGCTCCGGAGCTGGATGGCGGCGGGCCGATCGCCGGCCTCGTTCCAGGCGAAGGCGACCTCGGCGGCGCGCAAGGCGAGGGGCTTCCGGGCGGCGTCGTCGGGGGTGAGCCGGATAGAGACGCCGCCGTGGAGGCGATCGACGCGGCCCTGGACGAACTGGACGACGGGCGCGCGTTCGATGTCCATGGCGGAGAATGCACCGGCGGCGGCGGCCGGGCCGACGCCCTGGAGCGGGACGCCGGTGGCGCGGAGATTGATCATCTCGGAGTCGCCCGAGTCGAGGTCGTAGCGCACCTCATCGGCGTCGAACCGCTCGATCTGATCGGAAGACCCTTCGACACGGCCCGTGAACCGGAGGGCGTTCCTGGCGAGATCGAGGCCGGCATGGTCGGAGTGAATGTCGCCCTGGGGACTCTGGACTTGGACGCGCTCGAGGAGTTCGATGGCGATGGGTTCCGGCGGATCGGCCTGGTTCCAGGAGAACACGAAATCGGCGGCGGCGAGCCGGATGGGATCGGCCCCGGCCCGGCGGAGTTCGACGTGCACGCCGCCCGACATGCGGTCGAGCTTGTCTTCGGTGAACACGACGCGGGGGGCGGGCTTGAGGAACTGGAGTTCGTCGACAGCGTCCTGGGCGGCGGCCGGCTGGCCGATGCCGACGACGCCGGTCACCTGCGTCAGCGTGAGCACCTCGTCGGGCTGGGAGAAGAGGAAGGAGGAGGCCTTGAGGCGGGAGTGCTCCTCGACGATGGATACGGGGTGATCGGATCGGGCCGTGCGCTCCTCGTCAGACCACGCCATGTCGGCGAGCTCGATGTGCTTGGGGCCGATGACGGCGGATACGCCGGCAGAGAGCGCGGCGCTCTTCGAGGTTTTGTCGAACCGGCCCTCGCCGGCCTCGAACACGGCTTCCTCGCCTTTGCCGCCGTGGATGACGGCCGTGGCCTGTTCAAGCACCCAGACGCCGTCATCGAGGAGCGAGAACTTCGGCGAGGAGACTTCGAAGGACGGTTCGGTGGCTTCGCCATCAAAGAAGACGAGCTTGGTTTTGCCCGTCATGGAGACGTCGGGCGCGGGGGCCTCCTCGGGGGCCGCGGTATCGGGCTCGGGCGGTTCGAGGGGGGGCGTGCCGTCCTGCTTGCCGCAGCCGGCCGCCAGGATGAGGACGAGAATCCCGAGCCACGCCATGCGCTTCATGCCACACCTCCCGGAGGTTGGTTCTTGGCGAACACGATCTTGAGCCCTTTGAGCGTGAGCATGGGGTCGACGTGATCGATCCGGCGCGCAATGCCGGCGATGAGGTTGGCGAAGCCGCCCGTGGCGACGACGGTGGGCGACTCGTCCATCTCGGCGGCCATCCGGCCGATGAGGCCGTCGATGAGATCGGCATACCCGTACGTCAATCCGGATCGGATATGGGCGATGGTGTCCCTGCCGATGACGGTGGCGGGTTTGGCGATCTCGACGCGGGGCAGCTTCGCGCAGCGTTCGCACAGGGCGTCCGCAGAGATTTGGATGCCGGGGACGATGACGCCGCCGCGGTATTCGGCGTTGCCGGAGACGACGTCGAGGGTGGTGGCGGTGCCGAAGTCGACGACGATGAGGGGCCCGGCGTATTCGGTGATGGCGCCGACGGCGTCGACAATGCGATCGGCGCCGACTTCCTTGGGGTTCTCGACTTGGATGACGAGGCCGGTTCGGACGCCGGGGCCGACGAAGAGGGGCGCGGCGCCGAAGGAGAGGCGGCAGGCCTTCTCGATGCTGTGGTTGAGGGGCGGCACGACACTCGCGATGCAGCAGCCGTTCACGGACGCGGGATCGATGCGCTCCTGGCGGAAGAGCATATCGAGGAGGATGCGCACCTCGTCGGTGGTGCGGTAGTTGCTCGTCATGACGCGCCAGTGCGCGGCGAGTTCATCGCCGCTGTACAGGCCCAGCACCGTGTGGGAGTTGCCCACGTCCGCTACAAGCAACATCTGCTACGCCCCGCCTCCTTGGTTTGGGCCGCTGACAAATACCCGGCGCGTGCCGGCCGGTGTGGCGATCACGAGCGCGCCCGTGTCGTCGACGGCCTCGACACGGCCTTCCAGGGGGCCGATCCGGCGTCGGCGGCCGATGACGCCGCAGGCGGCGATCCACTCCTGGCGTACGGCGTCGACGCCGCCGCTCCGCAACACGATAACCTTCTCATCCAACGCGGTCAAAACGGCCCGGACCAACTCGGCGCGCGAACAGGGGCGGCCCGAGGCGGCCTCGACGGAGGTGGCGCAGCCGCGGAGTTCGGGGGGGAAGTCGCCGGGCCGGTGGCAGACGTTGATGCCGATGCCGAGGGCGGTGCGTTCGTTGCGGCGCTCGATGAGAATGCCGCAGAGCTTGCGGCCGGCTGCGACGAGATCGTTGGGCCAGTCGATCTGCGCGGCGATCCAGGGCCGGAGGGCGTCGCGCACGGCGAGGCAGGCGCCGAACATGAGGCCGTCGACGGGCTGATCGAAGGCGACGCTGAACCAGAGGCCGAGGCCGGGGGCGCTGTGCCAAGATCGGCCGTGGCGGCCGCGGCCGGCGCGTTGGGCGTCGGCGATGAAGACGGATCCGTCGCCGCCGAACTGGAGGGCGATCCGGTTGGTGGAGTCGACTTCGTCGTATGTGCGGATGCAGGAGCCGACCACGGCCGTGTCCAGGGGCACGACGTAGAGGGGTTCCTGTGCGAGCGTATCAGGAGGCATTGTCGATCATGAGCGAGAGATCCACGGAGGGCGCGGAATGGGTGAGCTTGCCGATGGAGATGACGTCGACACCGGTTTCAGCGATGGCAACGATCCGATCGAGGGAGACGTTGCCGCTCGCTTCGATGGTGACGCGTTTCCCGTGGGCGCGCACAACCGCCTCACGCATGTCTTCGAGGTTCATGTTATCGAGCATGATGACATCGGCGCCGGCATCGACGGCCTCATCGAACTCGTCGAGGTTGGTGACTTCGACTTCGATCTTCATGAGGTGGTGGGTGCGATCCTGGGCCTTCTTGACGGCGCTGCGGAGGCCGCCCGCGGCGACGATGTGGTTGTCCTTGATGACGATGCCGTTGAACAGGGTGTGGCGGTGGTTGGTGCCGCCGCCGTGGACGACGGCCTCTTTCTCAAGGCGCCGGAGGAGGGGGGTGGTCTTACGGGTGTCGCAGATGCGGGCGCCGTGGGACTCGACGAGAGCGACGTACTCGGCGGTGAGCGTGGCCACGCCGGAAAGGTGCTGAATGAAATTCATGGCGACCCGTTCGCCGGTGAGTACCGAGCGCGTGTTGCCGCGGAACGTGCCGATCTCGTCGCCTTTGGCGAAGCGGTCGCCGTCGGACAGGGCACCCCACTCGTGGATCTCCGCGTCGAGGCAATCGAAGACGGTGCGGAACACTTCGATCCCGCTGAGCACGCCGTCCTGCTTGGCGAGAAGGCGGGCCTCGCAGCGGGCGTTGGGCGGAACGGTGCAGTTCGTCGTGATGTCTTCCTGGCCGACGTCTTCCACCAGTGCGTTTCGAACCAGGCGCTCCAGGGACTTGAACATGGATCGCTTTCCTTACTCCGGCGGCTGGCCGCCTGCCGCGGTCCCGGCCATGCGGCCGGCGTGGCCGGCCGCGCCGCAGAACGAGGCCGTTCTCCTCAACCGGGAGGTGCGGCGCCGGCCCCGTTCCAGATGATGGTACTGTCGTGCAGGTATACCGCGACGACAAGGTAAAAGTTGGGAGATTGTACCACGGGCGCGAACGGGAATTCGACATTGCAATCATGGGCGCGGTCGGGGCGGGGTGCGGGACGATCGGCTCGAACGTTAACGCCCGCTACCTGCCGCGTGCTATGCTATCCGGCACTATGCTTGTGCTCTACCTGATCGGCCTTGCCGTGGCCGTGGCGATACTGGTGAAGTCGGCCGATCTGTTTACGGACGCGGCCGTCGAGGTGGCGCGGCGTCTGCGGATCCCGGAACTGATCGTGGGGGCGACGATTGTGAGCCTGGCGACGACGCTGCCGGAGTTCGCCGTGTCGTTCACGTCGGCCGTGCGCGGCCAGGTGGACTTCGCCGTGGGCAACGCGGTGGGCTCGACGATCTGCAACGTGGGCATGATCCTCGGCATCTGCGCCATGCTGTCGCCGATGGGGATTGAGCGGAAGGGGTTCTTGAGCAGCGGGCTGGGGCTGATCATGCTGGGCGCGATCTTCAGCGTGCTGGGTTACGCGTTTCCGGAAGGCAGCCGCTGGATGGGCGTCGTGATGATGGCCTGCCTGGTGGCCTACCTGGCGTATACGGTGCGTTCGGCGCTCCAGGGCCGGACTGAGCCGGCGGATCCGGCGACGCCGAACATGAGCGGGCTCCGCGTGGGGGTGCTGTTCGCGCTGGGCGCGGCGGGCATCGTAGGCGGGGGCACGCTGATGGTCGAATGCGGCGCCCGGATCGCCCGGCTGATGGGGGTGCCGGAGCTGATCATCGGGTTGACGTTCCTGGCGATCGGGACGTCGACGCCGGAGTTCGTGGTAAGCATCAGCGGCATCATCAAGAAACAGCGGGCGCTGTCTATCGGCAACATCATCGGCGCGAATATCCTGAACCTGGCGTGGATCATCGGCTCGTGTTCGCTGGTGACGAACCTGCCGGTTCGCCAGCAGACGCGCGTGCTCGATATCCCGGTGATGCTGCTCCTGTCGCTGCTGCTGGTGGTGTTCGGGTTGACGGGGCAGCGGCTGAGCCGGCGGGAGGGGGCGATCCTCTTCGCCATCTACGTGGCCTATCTCGCCGTGATGTTCACGGTGTTCCGGGGCGCGGCGGCCTGACGGCGCGGGGCGACGCGCGCCTACGCCAGCAGTTCCTGGACCGTGCGCACGAGTTCGGTGCGCGCCACGGTCACCTGGCCGGTTTTTCCCGCCTCGCGATAGGCCTCGTGATCCGCGATGTCCTCACGCTCCGCCTTGCCGGCCCGGAGATCCTTGACCGCCACCTGGCCGTTGGCCAGTTCGTCTTCGCCGAGGATGACGGCCACGGGAATCCCATAGCGATCGGCGTGGGATAACTGGTTTTTCATGGCCATCTTCTTCTTGCTGGCGAAATAGGTTTCGGTGCGGACGCCGGCCTGGCGGAGCTCGGCGGCGAGCCGCAGGCTCTCGTGTTTGGCCACTTTGCCCACGGTGACGACGAGCACCTGGACGGTGGTTTTGGCCTGGGGCACGAGGCCGAGTTCGAAGAGGGCGGCCATGAGCCGATCGAATCCGACCGCCATGCCGGTGCAGGGAATGGGGCGATCGAGGAAGCGCGCGACGAGGCCGTCGTAGCGGCCGCCGCCCATGACGGATCCGAACGCGGGCGCATCGGGCAGCGTCATCTCGAACACGGGCCCGGTGTAGTAATCGAGGCCGCGGGCGAGGCTCGGGGCGAACCGCGCGTTGGCCTCGGCCACACCCAGGGCCGTCAACGCCTCGTCAAGTTCACGCATTTCGGCGAGGGCGGCGGTTGCGAGGGCGCTCTCGGGCAGGGCGGCGGCGAGGGCGTCCGTGATGGCGGCGCGCGAGTCCCCGTCGATGCCGATGAAGGCGACGACGCGCTCAATGACGCCGGCATCGAGGCCGACGCCCGGGATGGGATCGCCGGACTCGTCGACGCGGCCCGGGCCAAGTTCGAGGCGGATGTTGTCGATGCCGACTTTGGCGAGCTTGTCGACGACGCGGAGGACGTGTTTCTGGCGGGCCTCGTCGTGGATGCCGCACCCATCGAGGAGGGCGTCGATGACTTTGCGGTTGTTGACGAGCACGGTGTAGCGGGGCACGCCGAGGGCGGCCATGACTTCGCACATCACCGAGACGATCTCGGCGTCGACGCATACCGAGTCGGAGCCGGCCGCGTCGATGTCCAACTGGGTGAACTGGCGGAACCGGCCCGGGGCCGGTTTGTCGGCGCGCCACACGGGGCCGAGGGCATAGCGGCGGAAGGGGGCCTTGAGCTTGTCGGGATACTGGGCGAGCAGGCGGGCGAAGGGCACGGTGAGATCGAAGCGGAGGGCCACGGGCTCCTGCTCGGGCGTTTCGAGGCGGAACAGTTCCTTATTCGTCTCCTCGCCGCCGGTGCCGAGGAGGGTGTCGAGGTGCTCGATGGCGGGCGTTTCGAGGGGCACGAAGCCGTAGCGCTGGAACACGGCCTCGATAGCGTCGAGCACGGCCTTGCGCGCGATAACCTCTTCGGGCAAAAGGTCTTGGAACCCCTTAAGGGTTCGCGGTTCCACGAGATCATTCTGAGCAGACATGGTGTATTCCCGTTGCGATTCCAGGTGAGACAGTCCAAGGTTCTCCGCGCCCGTCACTGTACTACACCCGCCATGGGCGGTTCAATTCCGCCCCACTCACCCAAATCATCTCGTAAGGTTATGAACAGGGCTTGGCCGTGGGAATGGGGTCCGCGTTTTTCCGCGCAGGACCCG
>JAFGTL010000747.1 GCA_016934125.1 Candidatus Hydrogenedentota bacterium | reverse complement strand
GTTCTGGGCCACCCAGTACCATCCCGAATACGATCTCCACGAGGTGGCCCGGCTCATCATCGCCCGGGAGGAGAAACTCGTGCGGCAAGGCATGTTCCTGGGCCACGAGGATCTCGTCGTGTACGTCGATCGACTCGAAGCCCTTGCGGCCGATCCGGGCCGGAAGGATCTCCGGTGGCAACTGGGCATCGGCGACGACGTGCTGACGGACGAGATCCGGCAGTGCGAATTCGTCAACTGGCTCGAAAAGCTCGTGCTGCCCACGGCCGGCCGCGAGGGGTAGGCAGTCCTTGGCGCGCCGCTCGGTTTCCGGTGCGGACATAGAGAGGCCCCCGTGCGGGGGGGGAGACCGCACGAGGGCCGGGGGCTTGGGGAGGGAGGGGACAAGTGGGCTGGGAGCCCACATCATGCGTTCAACTTATCTCTGCCTTCTCTCGCCATCCTTAGGAAAACACGCCGTTCGGCTGGCCTATTCCGGGCTTTCTGCGCCGAGGACTGCCTGAAGTCGAAGGTCAGTTCACCTTGACTTCAATCTGCTTCGGCTTGGACTCCTCGCGCTTGGGGAGCGTCACGCGAAGCACGCCGTGTTCATAGTCGGCCTTGACCTTGGCGGCGTCGAACCCGCCCGGGATCCGGAACCGGCGCTGGAATCCGCCATACCGGCGCTCGACGCAGTGGTAGCCGGCGTCCTTCCCCTCCTTCTCGGTCTTGCGCTCGCCTTTGATGGTGATGGTGTCGTCGAGCACCGTCAGCTCGATGTCTTCCTTCTTGACGCCGGGCAGATCGGCCTCGATGGTGTAGGCGTCGGCGGTTTCCTTGAGGTCGGCGGCCGGGGCCCACTTCCGCTCGGAGGGAGCCACCTCGCCGAATACGTTGCCAAACATGCGATTGAAGTCGGCCTCCAGATCGCGCAGGGCGCTCCACGGGGCCACTTCATTCCGGTTTTTCCAGCGCACCAATGCCATGACTCGAACCTCCTTCTCGCCTTGCGGCGTGTGTATTCATCGCCTTTTCGGCGGCCATTCAGCGCGTTCAACTGGACGCTTGGAAGGGAGCAACCCGTGTGCCAATGCCGAGAGAACCCCGTAACTTCTTGCTTGATATTGCGTTAAGCTGCCGCGGGCGACAGATCTTTGGATTGATTCCCGCTGGATTGTGTTCCGATTCGAGATGTGCGCGTTTCGTTCTGAAGCGATCCGGATGTGTGCGCCTTGATCGCGCGGGGTTGGGCCGGTAGTGTCAATGGAAGTTGATTGCAGGGCAGACAACCTGGGGGTGCATCACGATGAAGCGGCGCGAGTTCTTGGCGGCGATGGGGGCGGGGGCGGCGGCGGGTTGTATCCGGCAATCGGCGTATCGAACCCGGGGAACCCGGCCGAATATTCTGTTTGCGATTGCGGATGATCAGGCGTGGCCCCATACGGGCGCGATGGGCGATCCGGTGGTTCAGACGCCGACGTTTGATCGCCTGGCGCGAGAGGGGGGCCTGTTCACGCACGCGTTCTGCTCGTCGCCGTCGTGCACGCCGTCGCGGGGGGCCGTGCTTACCGGGCAGGACTTCTGGCGCCTGGAGCAGGGCGCGAGCCTGTGGAGTTCGCTGCCGGCGCGGTTCGCCGTGTATCCGGAACTGTTGGCCGGGGCGGGTTATCACGTTGGGCACACCCGGAAAGGCTGGGGGCCCGGGCGACTCGAAGAATCGGGGCGTCGCGTCAACCCGGCCGGGCAGCGATACAAGAACTTCGCAGAGTTCCTGGCGGCCAAGCCGGGCGACGCGCCGTTCTGTTTCTGGTTCGGCAGCACGGATCCGCACCGGCCCTACGCCAAAGGCTCCGGCATCGAGTCCGGCAAAGATCCCGCGGCGGTGCAGGTGCCGCCGTTCCTGCCGGATGCCCCCGGGGTCCGCAGCGATATTCTCGATTACTTCGTCGAGGTGGAGCGGTACGATCGGGAGGTGGGCGAGTTGATCCAACTCCTGGAAGAACGCGGTGAACTCGACAACACGCTGGTGGTGATGACGAGCGACAATGGGATGCCGTTCCCGCGGGCCAAGGCCAACCTGTACGACTACGGCGTGCGCATGCCGCTGGCGATCCGCTGGGGCGCGGAGATGCCGGGCGGCCGGGTGGTCGATGATTTCGTCAGTTTCACGGACTTCGCGCCTACGTTCCTCGATGTGGCGGGCGTGAAGGCCCCGGGGGACATGACGGGCCGGAGCCTGCTGAACGTGCTCGTGTCGCGGCGGGAGGGACTGGTCGACTTCCGGCGGGATCGGGCGCACTTCGGGCGGGAACGCCACACGAACCTGCGGGAAGGAGGGGTCAGCTATCCGGCCCGGGGCATTCGATCGGTCGACTACCTGTACATCCGGAATTTCGAGCCGGATCGGTGGCCGGCGGGCGATCCGCCGGTATACGGCGACATCGACGGCAGTTCCCCGACGAAAACCTACCTGGTTGAGCACGCCGAGGACGACGGTGTCGCCGAGTTGTTCCGCCTGGCCACGGCGAAACGGCCTGCCGAGGAGTTGTATCGCGTGAAGGACGATCCGGGGCAGATGCG
>JAFGTL010000746.1 GCA_016934125.1 Candidatus Hydrogenedentota bacterium | reverse complement strand
GGCGGGGCCTTCGTCGTCCGACAAGAGAAGCACCTGCTTGCCGTCCTGCTCGATGACGTCCAGGCCTTCCGGCCCGGACGCCTCGTATTGGCTGTTCGTGAACGGTTTTGTCGGGATCGCGCGGGTAACACAGGAGGTGCGCCGGTTCAGGACGTATACCTTCCGCGTGTTGTCATCGCCGACGAACACCCGATCCCCGACCACGGTCACCGCCTCGGCGTCGTCCACCTCGGTTCCATCCGTCGTAGGCCGGAGATCGTAAATGCCCACGAGCACGGGCATCTGAATGGCTACCTCCTGGGTGACGAGCTTCTCTCCGCACGCGATCGTCGTCTTCACCGTCTGGGGATACGCGCGATCGGCCATGAAGATCTCGGCGTAGTTGGCGCTCACGTCCGCGTCGCCGGCGTTGGCGAAGGCGTTGGCGGCGGCGTAGACGGCGGCCTTCGAGAAGGCCTCGGTGGCGACTTCCGAGTCCTGTGCGACGAACCCCACGCCGAACCGCGTGTTGGCGTCAAATGAGGAGTTCTGCACGCACACGATGTTGTAGATGCCGCCTTCGACGGGCGAATCGATCACCTCGACGCCATCCTCGCCGTTCCGCTCGAAGCGACACCCCTGGACGATGGCGTGTGTCCGGGTGGCGATCCGGATTTCGATGCCGTCGTCCTTGTTGTCGCAGAAGGTGCAGCCGTAGATGAGGGCGCCGGCGTCGCCGTCCAGATCCAGCCCATCGTCGCCGTTCGCCTCGAAGCGCGTGTTCAGGAACACCGCCTGCGTGGATTCGAGATCGACGCCGTCACCGTTGCCCGACACGAGGCAGTCCTGCATGAAGAGATAGGTATCGAACGCTTTGTCAAAGCCGATGCCGTCCGTCTTGTTGCCGAGAATGTGGCAATCGACGAACTCGGCCGAGGCGCCGGCCGTCAGGAATGCGCCGGTTTCGGCGCCACGGATCGTCAGGCCGGATATGTTCGAGCGCCCGTCGATGTGCAGCGCAACGCCGTCCTCGGCGCCCTGCAGGACGCAGCGTGCCGGCCCTTTCCCCTTCAGGTTGACGCCATCCGGCACCGCGACGGGCCCCGGGTAGGTGCCCGGCCCGATGAGGACGGTATCTCCGGGCCGTGCGGCCTTCGCCGCCGCGGCCACCGAGTCGTAGTCTCCCGGAACACGAAGCACATCCGCTACCGCTGCCGCACAGGTGAGCGCGGCGACGAGTCCAACACAGAGCGACTTCATAGCACTTCCTCCGAGTTCTAAACGTGGAGCGTCAGAAGCAGGATCCCCGCAATCGCGGCGGCGAAGCCCGCTTTCCCGAGCCCCCCAATACGCTCATGCCACACAATACTACCTGCCATCTGGACAAGCAAGGTGACGGAGATGGTGGTGGCGGGGAACACGATGATGCCGTCCAGATCGCGCAAGGCCCACACACGCAGGCCGGAGGCAAACACGGCGCAGATGCCCGCGAGCAGGCCGTACTGCAGTTCTTTGCGGCCGAGAGGGGCCTTCGCGGCGATCATGACGGGGAGGGTGATGAGCGAGGCGAACGCGAAAACCACGGTGATAAACAGGAGGCGGGACTCGTTGTCGGGGAAGCTGCGGGTGGCGCGCAGGGCGATCTCCCAGGCGCCCTGGGCCAGGAAGGCGGCGGCGATCCAGAAGAGCCAAGCTTTTGGCTTGCCGTCCTGTGTGGGTTGCCCGGGCGTCTCGGTGCGCCGGGAGCGGGCGCGATCCGCGCTGAGGAACACCACCGCCCCGGCCGTCACGGCGATCCCGAGTATGCGGAGCACCAGCAGCGTCGACACGGGCCAGAGCGGCACCTCGCGCCAGTAGAACAACGAGGCCAGGGCCGGCACCACCATGGAACAGCGGAGGACGGCCCAACTCACGCCGAGGTGGCCGGCATTTACGGCTTTGAGCGAGGCGACGCCCGACAACCAGAAGAACACCCCGGCCACCAGCGCCATGGGGCCGGCCACGGCCCATGCGGCGCCGAGCCCGCCCGGGGGCATCGCCTTGACGAGCGCCACCCCCATGAACAGGGCGGGCACGGCCCGCAGCCCGAGGTTCATCCCGAGGGGATCGGCGCCGCGCGACACGCCCAGCCGGAAGATGACGCCCAGCAGGGCCATGAACACGATCGACAGGATCAGATAGGCCATTCGTCCCCCGGGCGGAGCCCGGCCGGACGGGCCCTACGCAGACGCCACGTCCGGCCGGCCCAGCACCAACGGCGCGTGGTTACAGCTCGATAACGCGCATGTAGTCCTTCGAGAACTTCTCGACACCCCGTTTCGTCACACGCACGCCGTTCTCCCATCGGAGCCCGAAATCCTTGTCATAGAAGAACGTGTCCACCTGGAACGTCATATTCTCCGCCAAGTCGTAGGTGGATGTCGACTCCATCCACGGCCGTTCGACTTCCATCATGCCGATGCCGTGGCACGGGCCGTACAGCATGTACTTCTTGAATCCGCGCTGCTGCACAAAGGCTTCGTATTCCTGCACGACGGACGCGGCGGGCTTGCCGGCCTTCATCAGCTCCATCGTTTTGATGTGCGCTTCGAGGCCGAACTCGACGAGGCGCTTCTTGCGTGCCGGGAGTTTCCCGATGCAGATGGGCAGCCCGACGCTCGAGGAGTAGCCGCCGACGCGGGCGCCGATGTTCAACTGGATAACCTCGTTCTTCTTGATCGTGTTGTGGGTGGGCCGCGAAATGGCATGCTTGGTGGCCGGCCCGCAGAAGCAGTAGAGGGCGTGGCCTTCGTATTCGCCGCCGTGCTTGTAGATTTCGCGCTGGGCGATGCCGATCACTTGCAGTTCCGTCATGCCGGGTTTGATCTCGCCCAGGATGGCGCCGATGGCCTTTTCGCTCACCTGAAACGCCTTCTTCATCAGGCGGAGTTCGGTGGGGCTCTTGTCGATGCGCAGGCTGATCAAGGTGTCGTCGGCCTTGACGAGTTTGACTTTGGGCAGTTCCGCGCACAGGCTCGTGTACACGGGCAGGGGCATGATGGAATAGCCCACGAGCCCGAGCTTCCTGAGCCGCTTGCCGGGCATGGCCTTCTTCACCACGTCGGCGAAGTGGGCCACCGGGATGCCGGGGTATTCGGGATCGGCCGATTCGCGGTATTCCACCATCATGGCGATCTTGCGGATCTTGCTGCGGCCCTTGGCGTAGGCCTCGCTCTCAGGCCCGATGATGAGGACGGGGCTCCCCTGGGCGGGCACGAACACGCCCGCACTCTCGAAGGTGGGCCAGTACTCGGAGAGATACCGCACGTTCGCGAAATCCGCCTCGTTGGAATGGACGAGGGCGGCATCGAGCCCGGCCGCACGGATGTTGCGCTGGAACTTCCTGATCCGATCCTTGTACTCCTTGTCTGGAATCGCGAGCATGTCACATCTCCTTCGCAATTTGTTGCGCCTGCAGGAACTCCGCCCCCCGCCCGAGGAGCTTCTGGATCAACAGGCCAAGCTGTTCTGCGGCACGGGGGCCGCAGTTCTTCACAATGAAAGGATCGGGCCGGACAGAGCCTTCGCCGTAATGGATCTCGCCGTCCGGCATAGGGTGGAACTCCCACGGGTGGAAGTAGAAGCACAGGAAGGGCGGAACGCCGCGTGCCTGGCAGTATCCGGCGAACCCGTCGATGTGCTTGAGAAGCGCGTCGGCCCCTTCGGTGCGGAACAGAGGCCACTGATCCATGTCGCGCCCGTAGGGATCCTTCGAGTCCATGGATAGATCGGCGAAGTTAGGGAGTTCGACGATGGTGAGGTCGCCCTCCTGCGTCCAGTCCTCGCGGGAGGGGTGGTAGGGGCGCAGTCGCTCGCGGAAGTAGTACATGGGATACGAGGCGTCGGCCACGTATCCGAGTTCGTCCAATGCGTTTGTCACCACCGTGGAACTGAACAGGCGCGGGCACCGGAACGACACGGGCCGCTCGCCGGCCACGTCCGCCACCCATTCGGTGCACAGGCGCAACCGGTTCGGCACTTCCTCGGGGAGCACCGGCATCATGCCGGGGATGTCGAAAAGGGAATCGCCCACCGTCTCGTGAAACAGAGAATGGGCGCCGATCTCGTGGCCCCGTTCCTGAACCGCCTTCAGGGCGTCGGGGTGTTTGCGCGCGCCTTCGCCGGTGAAGAAGAACGTCGCCGTGACTCCGTATTGATCGAGGATATCGAGAATCGCGGGGGTTCCGTGCTGAATGCCCTCGTAAAAGGGCGTCCAACTGCCCACATCCGTCTCCATATCGAAGCCGAGCACCACCTGCATGCCGTTCATGACACGTCCTCCTCGAGCACGAGGCCCTCGCGTTCCGCGAGATACCGCCGCAGTTCCCCGGCCGCCCCCTGCATGATAATGGTTTCGGATTCCAGCGTGCACGCCGCGACGCGGCCCGCGTTGACTGCCATCGGGCCGACGGTTTCCAGTTCGAAGAAGTCCAACGCGCCGCCGTTGAACACGCTGTATCGGTCGGCCGCCGAATAGGCGCCCTCGGGCTGATCGTTGTCGGCGATATTGAAGTACACCCCGTCGCGAGGGGGGGTTTTGCGGAGGATGAGGAGATCCCGGTTGCTGTCGAGGGCGCCGATGAGTTCCGGGCCTCCAGCCACGGCCACGCCGATCTGCCCGCGCGCTTCGCCCCCGAGGGCGAACGTGAAGAATCCTTCTCCGCGCAGAATCCGCTCGCCGGGATCGCCGTAGAAGTCCGTGTTGATGGCTTGCTCCGGATTGGACACCTTGCCGAACGCCATGACGCCGTCGGCGCCGGGGAACTGTTCGAGCGACCACGCGGCGAGCAGCACGTCCTCGGTGGCGTGGCTGTCCAGGGGCGTGAGTGCGTCCTCGCAGCGGTAGGCGACGGCGCGCACGGCGAATCCGCCCACTTGCGCGTCGGCATCCTGGGCCGCGATCCGGCGCGAGAAGCGGACACGGATGCGGGCGCCCCGGCGGTTCACGAGTTCGATGTCTTTCTCCATGGCGACACGGGAGGCGTCCCTGCCCGTTAAGCGGCACGGCGCCTTGCCGATGCCGTCCTGCACCAGCCATTCGTTGCTGCCGGGCAGATAGTTGAAGGCGTAGTCGCCCCCCTCGGGCGCGGGCCACAGCGAGTTCCCGCCGAGGTTGTTGAACTCGGTGTCCGATGGGCGTTCAAGTCGCTCGACATCGAGCCGGTGCATCAACTCGCCGGCGATGTGGCAGAACACGCGCCCTTGGAGCCCGGGCGCGGCCAGCACGCCGCCCGCGCCGGACGCCAACTCCACGATTTCGGGATCATGCTTGAACAGTCTTGCCGGCATGCTTACCTCCTCTCACCCCTTCTGATGTGCCGCCCCTGTGCTCTCCCGCACGCGCAGCCGGGGCAGCAACAGCATCCGGCACGGCGGCTGCCCTTCGCCCACGGCGAGCAGGCGCTCCACCGCGGCCCGGCCGAGAGCCCGATAGTCGAGTTCTACGCTTGTCAGCGTCGGGATCGTGTGTTCGCCGATGGGCAACCCGTCGCAGCCGGCCACGGCCACCCGGCCCGGACAGGGCAACCCGCGCTCGTGCAAGGCGCGCAGCACCCCGACGGCGTTTTCGTCGCTCGTGAATACCGCGTCAAAGGCGATGCCGCGCTCGGCCAGCGAGCGCACGGCATCCGCCGCGGCGCGGGGCGTGAAATGGGCGTGTTCGATCAGCGCGGCGTCCACGGGAATGCCGGCCCGGGCCAGGGCCTCGCGGTAGCCCTGCTCGATGCCGCGCGAGAAGTAGTGCTCCGGATCGCCCGTGATCAGCGCAATCCGGCGCCGGCCGGTTTGGATGAGATGGCCCACGGCCAGGCGGGCCGCCTCGACGTTGTCGAATCCGACGGAATGATAGGCGCATTCGAGGCGCGGATCGCCGGTGTTGTCCACCAGGATCGCATTGGGCAGCAGTTCGAGCACGGCCTGGAGCTGCTCGACGGGCAGGTAGCCGAGGATCATCGTCCCGGAGGATTTCGAGTGTTCCAGTTCCTGATAGAGCGGCAGGAAATGGGCGTACTCGCTGGCCGTGGTGCGCACGATGCAGTCGTAGCCCCGCGCGCTCAGTTCCTGTTCGATCGAGACGAGCAACTCCGTCGTGAACATGCTCGTAGGCGCCATGTCGCGATCGAGCACGATATCGACGGTTGGGTTGGCCGCCTTGGGCTGTTCCGGCCGCCCCATCTTGGCCCGCGGGTGATAGCCCATCCGTTCCGCGGCTGCGATCACGCGGGTGCGCGTCGATTCTGAGACGGCCGCATCCTGCCGGAGCGCGCGGCTCACCGTGATCGGGCTGAGGGCGCATTCCGCAGCAATATCCGCGATGCGGACGTTCTTCTTGTGTCCCGTCATGCCCACCTTACCGTTATACGGGGCCCGCCGCGCGTTCCGCCGGAATCCACTCGGCCAACAGGTGCCGGCAGTTGACGATCTTCTCCGCGAGATCGACGCCCACGTAGAAATACCGGCAGGCCGACTCGAATCCGATGCGCGAGTCGCGGTGCTGAATCGCGTGGAGTCGCGCGGCCAAGTCGATCTCGCTCAGGAGCAGCGCCTCCAATTCGTCCAACAACCGGCCCCGCTGCCCTCCTTCCTTCTCGAGCGCCAAGGCGTCGCGGGCGAGCACGAACCGCACCTGGTTGGCGACGCTGCGGAAGTGGATGGCGCATGCCTCGGCCACGCCGATCTCCCTGTCGAGTTCCCGTGAGGCGTCACCGGCGGGCGACACGGCGGCGAGGGCGCGCCTGAGTTCGTCAATGGCGCCCTGGAATCCGCCGGCGACCTTCTCGAACTGTTCGGCGAACACGTCGGGGGGGTAGATGCCTCGCCAGGTATCCACGTCGTCGAAGGGGTATCCAAACCCCATCGTGCCGTGTCCATAGTAGCCTGTGGGCTGTGCCCAGAGCAGGTTGGCCGGCCCCATGTGCACCGGGCTGCGATAGAGCACCTGGATGTGGAACGGATACTCGCGGAAAGCGGTGCTGAACGCGCGCCACGCGGCGGCCACCGCCGGCGCGGCATCGACGCCGAACCGGCGCGTCGCCACCTCCACCAGGGCTTCGTCGACGGAGGGCTCCTTGCCGCGCTCACCCATGGCCATCACGGCCTCGACATTCGGCGACGGATAGCTGCCGAGCGTCCAGCTCAACATCAATCCGTCCACGCCCGCCCGGCGCAGGTTGCCGGCGTGGCTGGCGATGTTGGCCACGGCCGGGATGTAGGGCACCGCGCCCAGTTCCCAGGTGGTGCTCATCTGGATTTTCGCGACGGTTTTCAGGCCGCGCCGGCGGGCGAATCCCCAGTGGCGCGTGGCGCGCGGCCCCGGGCCCACTACGGACAACGCGTACTCGCCTACGGCACTCGCGACGCCCCCGCGCTCGATGGGCGTGCTCCACTCGCTCACGCTCATGAACCAGGCGTCTTCGGGCAGCCGCTCGATGATGCCCTCGGCCCATGCGTCGTTCCAACCCCAGTCCCACACCATGAGGCGGCAGTCCGAGCCGGCCGCCCGCATCCCCTCGCGGAACAGCGTGTTGACTTCGGCGATCACCTCCTCGGGCGAGCGTTTGGCGCAGCGGGCACATTCGTGCCCGCGATGGTGCGACCAACAGTTGGTGTAGCTCTCCGACGCCGTGATCGTGAACATGCCGGCCAGGCCGGGCACGGCCCGGCAGAGGGCGGCCACGGCCTCGCGGATATAGGCCTTCACCTCGGGCACGCTCGTACACAGCGTGGCCTGCTGGCCCGGCTGAACATCCACGTCTACGACACCGCGCAACTCGGGGTGCTGTTCGAAAAACGCCATTGGCATAGGGCGCGGCTCGTTCATGTAGAGATACACGCCCAGTCCGTGCTTGGCCGTCCTGTCCACCAGGCGGCGCAACGCGTCGCGCCGCTCCTCGTATCGATCGCTGACGGCCGGATCCCACGGGAAGGGCGACAGGTGGTAGAGCGGTTCATGGAGGATGATGCCGTCAACGCCGGCCGCGGCCAAGCGGGCCAGGTAGCCGTCCGGATAGGGATCCTGCTCACCGAGCAGGGGATTGCGGAATTGGGCGAAGTAGGAATAGCAGAATCGCGGAGAGAACACGTTGTCGCGGGGCGCGGCGGGGGCGGACGCGGGAGGGCGGCAGAGCTCAGCCACGAACCCGAAGGGCGGCTCGTCGGGCCGATCCGGAGGATCGGGCAGTGCGGCCCGAACCGTTGCGGCGATCTCGGCCGCCCGCCGTTGCTCGGCCTCGCCGGGCTCGCGGTAGTGCAACGGTTCCAGGCGGGGCTTGTACTGGCCGAACCACCAGAACAGGCCGTCGCCCTCGCGCAGGACATAGGCCATCCTGTCCGGTGTCCAGTCGAACAGCGCGCACAACTGATCGTATGGGAGCAGATGCCAGTTGCGGCGGAGCACGGTGACGTAGGCCCTGTCCAGGAGGCCCGCCGGGATCCGCTGCGGCACGGACAGGCCCATGGCCCCGGCGATGCGCTCGATGTCGTCCGCCGTGGCGCCTACCACCTTGGCCAACTGGGGCGCAGGCACAAAGGGCCAGTTCTTCCACACGTATGCGTGCAGGCGGTCGGGGAAATGAGGGAAGGACACAGGAGCGGGCGCCGGCCCCATTGGCAGATCGTTCGTGTTCATGGGTGTACTCCATCCCGCGGCCCGCACGAGCCCGGCGCAGCAGCCGCTTCGTCCCGGCGCCGGGTTTGAGCGCGGGGCGCGAGGCGGGTTGACTTTACCATAGGGAATGGTAAAATACAACCGCTCCGGCCGCCGTCGGTGTTTCGGGCGCGGCCGGGCCACGCCTTGGCGCGCGAGTTGTCGTCCATCAACCGGGAGGAGAGCCATGGGATACCTCGAACGAACGGAATGCGACACGCGCATTGCGCGCGTCAGGGAGTTGCTCGAGCAGGAGCGCCTCGACATCGCCCTCGTGTATTACGACGAGTTTAACATCGGGAACGGCTGGTATCTCACCGGGTGGTGCCCGCAATTCGAGAGCGGCGCGGTGCTTGTGCCCCGGGAGGGCGAGCCGTTGATCCTCGGCGGGCCGGAGAGCGAGCCGTTCGCAAAACTCGACAGCACCATCACGGAGACGCGCAACTTCCCCGTGTTCATGGTGCCGGATGAGGAGTATCCCAACGCGGAGATCATCGATTTCCCGATGCTGTTCGACGAGTTGAACGGGAAGCTGGGCGCCGTCAAGCGGGTGGGGCTTGTCGGGGGCGATCGGATGCCGGCGGGCTGTTACCGCCAGATCCTCGAGGGGTTCGAGGGGGTGGAACTGGTGGATATCACGGAGGCGTTCTGCCGGTTCCGCTACGTCAAGTCCGACTGGGAGCGCGTGCAGATCCGGCAGGCGTTCGCGTTGGCCGACGCGTGCTACGACGCGATGAAGGCGGCCGTCGCGCCCGGGGCGTCGGAGATCGAGGTTGCGGCCGCGGGCGAGTTCGCCGCGCGCAGCCGGGGGGCGTCGGGGTTCGGGTTCAGCGCCATCGTCGGCAGCGGGAAGCGGGCGAACGCCGTGGTTCCTACCGCCAGTTCAAAACGCCTTGAGGAGGGCGAACTCGTCATGATCGGCATTGCGCCGAAGGTGCAGGGCTACGCCGGGGTAGTGGGCGATGTGCTGCCGGTGAGCGGGACATACACGGCGCGGCAGGCCGAATGCGTCAGGTATCTGAAAGAGGCGTTTGCGCTCACGAAAGAGCAGCTTCAACCGGGGAAACGGGGCCGGGAGATCGATGCACCGGCGCGCGCCTACTTCGAGCGGCAGGGGCTGTCGAAGTACCTCGTGTGCCCCTTCGCGCACACCATCGGGCTCCATGAGGCCGAATCGCCCTTCTTCGGCCCGGGCAGCGACGATGTCCTGGTGCCGGGCATGACGGTATGCGTCGACGTGAGCTTCTTCGGGCATCCCGAGTTCAACGGCGTGCGGATCGAAACGGGATACGAGATCACCGCGGACGGCGCCGTGGCGCTCAGCCCGAAGATGGACGGTCTCCTGGCCGGCTGACGGGGCCTGTGCCGGCCGGCGGCGCGGTCACGGGGCATAGGTTCTCGTGTAGATGTTGCCCTCGACCTTGATGGGCATGTCCATGGGGCCCATCTTCATGTTGCCGTCGGCGAGGATGTCCATGCTCGATGCGGTCACCCATCCGGTGGCCTCGTCGACCTGCATGGTGCCGGTGACCGTCCCCGAGACATCGAAACTCATCTTGATCATGCCGAGATCCACGCCCGCGCCGGGATCCGACGCGATCTGGCCTTGGCAGGCGATATTCATGACGCCGCCGCCCCGTTGGGTGACGGTGTAGGTGTTCGTGAGCGTCATTGCGATGGGGTTCGAGGTTTTCGACGTCTTCGTCCAGGTGCTCCCTTTGCCCACCGGTTCGGGTGGGAAGTAGCCCGTGAGGACGCCGAGGTCGTCCTTCATGGCCTCGTTACCCAGTTCCTTCTTGATGGCCGAGACGCTCTTGTCGATCACGCGATCCATCTCGCCACCCGCGCCCATCATAGCCGCGGCTTCAGGCCCGAACTGCTTCATGAGCTCGGCGATCTGCTTCTTCATTTCCTCCCGCATCACCTCGGCCACCTTGGTGGCGATCTCCGCCATGCCGCTGACGCTGACGATCGAGCCGTCCGGCAGGAGTTCGATGGTGGGCGCGATCTCGCCGAGTTCGGAGCCCAGAGTGGCCAAGGCACCCGCCATCTCGCCCAGCGCCCCCATGCCCGCCCCGAAGATGGTGTCCAGGTTCATCTTGACTTGCACCGTGGCCGTGCCGGATTCGTCGACGCTCTGGACGTCGTAGGTGTACTTGTGCACACTCGTGTCCGTCTGGCTCTCCTGGCCTCCCTTCCCCGGCGCGGTTGTCGTGAGGTTGTTCGTCACCTCGACGACGCGCTTGTCGCCGGGCTTCAAGTGGAGACGGAGGTCCGTCTTCCCGCTGCATCCGGCGAGCAACGCGACCCCGGCCACACACGCAATGACAAGATGGACTCTGCCCCGTTTCGACATGCTTGATACCCCCTGGTTGGCCTGATATCGGCTGATGGCAACTACGTCTGTCGGGCCATAGTATAGCACGTCTTGCGGAACACCGCGGCCGGTTTTCCCGGAAGGGGCGCTTGTTTCGAGGCGGAAGCCGCGATTTGGCCGGAGGCGGGCGATTTGTATTACGCGGCGCGATTGCATAAACTATGGGGATGGAGTAGGTGAAGCCCTGGTCACAGGGTGCTGCAGGACAGCGCTTGACAACCGATTTCGCTTGACAAGGCTTGGCATTTCCGCCGGAAATGTTGTATTATCAATGGGTTAAGTAGAATTCGCGTTTTGACACGGCCCCGCATCCGTGGTAAGTTCACAATGCAGGATCGTGTCGGCACTGCTCGAAAGCGCGGATTCTTGGCCAGGTGTCCTGTAGTGCGCAGAAGCGGACAGGGGGGCTGACGAAGTGCCAAAGTTCGCCTACAAAGGAGTGGATGCCAACGGCGAAGAGGCGTTCGGGATCGTGGAAGCGGATTCCGAGGCCGACGCCCTGACGGAGATCGGCCGGAAGGGCCTGTTTGTCGAAGAGGTGCATGCCGCCACCGTGAGTGACGAGTGGCGGGTACGCCGGCAGGACGCCCGGGAACAGCGGGAACGCCGGCAGGCCCATCTCCAGGATCGAGCCCGGAAACGCCACACGCGGCAGCGCTTGGTTGTGCGCTACAAGGACGGGCGCACGAAGTACGGTGTGTGTTTCGCCCTGAATCCGCGCGACACCGGATTCCACCTGGATCTGGTGAACGCGGAGGGGATCGCGTCAGGCGACGTGATCCAGGTTCGGTTTTCGGATCTGAAAGCCGTGTTCTACGTGAAGAGTTTTGATGGGAAGTTCGACAAGCATGCGCACTACCGCGAGTGGAGCCCGGAAGGCAACGAGTTGATTGTGGAGTTCCAGGATGGCGAGGTGATCCGAGGATTCAGCCTTCATGCGTATGACTCGGAGGTGGCCCGGTTCCACCTGATTCCGAGCGAGCCGGAGAGCAACAACATCAGCATTCTGATTGAGAAGTCGGCCGTAACGGCGATCTTCAGCCCCGAGGAATACGAGGCGAGACAGGCGGAGAAGAAGGAGGCGCGCAAGAGCCAGGAAGTCTCGGAAGATCTGAGTCAGGAAGAGACGATGGGCGACTTCTATTTCGAGACGCGCAACTACCCGGCCGCGCTGGAGCAGTACCACGCGGCCGCCAAGCGGTTTCCGCAGTCGTATCGGCTTCGGAAGAAGATGCTTGCGTCCGAGTACAACATCGGCGTGCAGTACATCAAGCGCCGGGAGTACAAGGAGGCGTTGGTATACATGGAGCGGATCCTGAAGGTGGATCCCAAGAACGCACATGCCAGGAAGAAAGCGCTGCAGTTACGACGAATCCTGGAACGCTCGGAACGTTCTGACAAGAGAGAGGAGCCGGTGGAAGGCAATTCGCAGGCTCCCTGAACCACGCACATGAAAACCGGGCGTAGGGAAGAGCCTTTGCGTAGACACGACTCGGTGCAGTAGGGATATTTATGCTGATCGCGATAGTTGCTGATCTCCACGCCAACCTGGAGGCAACCCAGGCGGTGTTCAAGGAGATCGATATCCGGAAGCCGGACAAGATAGTGTGCCTGGGCGACTTGACGGGCTATAACGCCAACCCGAACGAAGTGGTGGATTTCGTCCGCGAACGGGAGATCCCCTGCGTCATGGGGAACCACGACGCGGCCGTGTGCGGCCTCGAGGATCCCTGGTTCTTCCGGGCGGCGGCGAAGAAGGCCATCGAGTGGCAGTTCGACAAGCTCAGCGATGACAACCGCCGGTGGTTGTCGTCGTGTCCGGAGCAGGTGGTGTTCCGGGGCAACTACCTCGGGGTGCACGGCTCGCCCAGCAGCCGCGACGACTACATCATCGACTGGCTCGACGCCATGCGCCAGCTCGAATTCCTCAACGGCCGCGAAGTGAACGCCTGTTTCTTCGGGCACAGCCACCGCCCCTCGTTCTTCAGCGAGAAGGGCAACGCCACGCCAGGCAACACCGGCAACATCCGCCAGCTCCACCCGTCCAACCGGTACTTCATCAATCCGGGCGCCGTGGGCCAACCCCGCGATCGCGATCCGCGCGCCGCGTTCGGCCTGTTCGACCTCCAACGAATGACCTTCGAGTTCTGCCGGGTGGAATACGACATCGAGACCTGCCAGAAGAAAATCATGCAGGCCGGGTTGCCGGGCGAACTCGCCAGACGCCTCGCCCGCGGCAAGTAGGCCCGGCGGGAGCCCGCCCCATGGCAACGGTGCGCGAGCAGCTCGAACAACGCGAACGCGAGATCCTCAGCCCGCGGGCCGCGTTGGCGGGCGAGTCGCGCGGCCGGGAACGGCCCGAGCCCGAGCCCGAGTACCGCACCGCCTTTCAGCGCGACCGCGACCGCATCCTCCACACCAAAGCGTTCCGCCGGCTCAAGCGGAAGACGCAGGTGTTCCTGGCGCCCGAGGATGACCACTACCGGACACGGTTGACGCACACGCTCGAGGTGTCGCAGATCGCGCGCACCGTGGCACGCGCCCTGTTTCTCAACGAGGATCTCACCGAGGCCATCGCCCTGGGCCACGATCTGGGCCACACCCCTT
>JAFGTL010000745.1 GCA_016934125.1 Candidatus Hydrogenedentota bacterium | reverse complement strand
CTTTTCGGGCGGGAGGGCGCGGGCGGAGCCGAGGAACACGATGGTGTCTTTGACGCCCATCCGGCGGAACCGGTTTTCGGGCTCCTCGAATTCGCAGAGCACGCGGATGCTGCGGGCGTCGGGGCTGTTCATGAATTCGGCGTTCCGATACGCCTTCTCGGGTGCCGGCTGGGCCGGCGTGTCGCTTGTCGTCATCGAATCCTCCTGTGCGGTTGGCGTAGTGCCGGGCCGATTATACGGCGCGGGCACCGGCGCGACAACGGGGGCGGCCCCCGGGGGTGCGCGGCCGATGCCGCAGTTTCTTCGGCCCCCCGAAATACGCTACAATACCAGGCCCTGCGCGGAACCGATGCAGGCAGGCGCGCATAGCGCCGTTCCCAGACAAGAAGCATCTATCGAGGAGGAGTGCACCGGACATGACACCGAAATCCGTCGCGGTCGCCGGGGCTACCGGCCTGGTGGGCAGCCGAATGCTGCAAGTGCTTGAAGAACTGGAGTTCCCCGTCAAGTCGCTGAAACCGCTCGCGTCGGAGCGGTCGCGGGGCAAGTCGATCACGTTCCGGGGCGAATCGATCCCTGTCGAGGTGTTGGCGGAGGATTCGTTCAAGGGGGTCGAGATCGCCCTGTTCAGCGCGGGCGGCGGGACGAGCAAACGGTTTGCGCCCTTTGCCGCGAAGGACGGGTGCGTGGTGGTGGACAATTCGAGCGCGTGGCGGATGGATCCCGAGGTGCCGTTGGTGGTGCCGGAGGTGAATCCGGGCGATATCGCGAAGCACAAGGGCATCATCGCCAATCCGAACTGCTCGACGATCCAGATGGTGGTGGTGCTGAAGCCGCTGCACGATGCGGCGCGGATCAAGCGGGTGGTGGTGTCGACGTATCAGGCGGTGTCGGGCGCGGGGATCAAGGCGCTCGATGACTTGTTCGAGCAAACGCGCGCGGTGCTCGACGGGCGGGAGCCGGAGTGCAAGGTGTTTCCGTATCCGATCGCGTTCAACTGCCTGCCGCAGATCCCGCAGAGCGATGCGTTCACCGAGAATGGCTACACTTCTGAAGAGATGAAGATGGTGAACGAAACCAAGAAGATCATGGGCGATGACTCGATCCGCGTGACGGCCACCACCGTCCGCGTGCCCGTGCACACGGGCCACAGCGAGAGCGTGAATGTGGAGACTGAGAAGAAGCTCACCGCGGGCGAGGCCCGCGAACTGCTCGCCAAGGCGCCGGGCGTGGTCGTGGAGGACGATCCGGCCAACCAGGTGTATCCCCTCGCCATCCGCGCGGCGGGCAAGGGCGAGACGTTCGTCGGGCGGATCCGCGAGGACATCTCGCACCCGAGCGCGCTGGACATGTGGATCGTGTCCGACAACCTGCTCAAGGGCGCGGCGCTGAACGCCGTGCAGATCGCCGAGCGCCTGTAACGCCGGAATCACGCCTCCCCCGGCCCGGGTTCGGGCCGGGGGAGTTTCTTTTGCCCGGGGCGATGCAGTAAAATACGGGCCATCGCAGTCAATGGGGAGATCGTTGCATGAGCGGAATCACGCGGGCCTATCGGAACTGGAAACACGCGCGCAAGTTCGCGAAAGTGGGCAAGGGATGCCGGTTTGTCGGGCGGGACATCGAGGTGGACGGGCACGTCGAACTGGGCGACTACTGCCGGCTGCGCAACAACATCGTGCTGCGCACGCGCGGCAAGGGCAAGATCATCCTGAAGGAACGCGCCGTGCTGAGTTGGAACGTGATTATCGAGAGCGGCGAACTCGTCCAGCTCGGGCGTCATTCGGGCCTTGCCGAGAACTGCGTCGTCCGCGACGGCACGCACTTGATGTACGGCACGAAAGAGAACTTCAAGTACACGCCGCACATCATCGCGCCGGTAATCATCGGCGACGAGGTGTGGATCGGAAGCGGCGCGTACATCTCGTACGGCGTCACGATCGGCGATGGGGCGGTGGTGGGCGCGGGCAGTGTGGTCGTGAAGGACATCGGCCCGTACGAGGTGTGGGCCGGGGTGCCGGCGCGCTACATTGCCCATCGCACCGACGACGTGAAACCGGAGAAGCTGGCCGAGGCGCAGGCCCTTATCGAGAAGTACGGGATCCGGGACGATCGCCGGGGCATGTAGGAGGCCCTGGGTCCGATGCCCGTTCGCGCGATCACCTTCGACTTCTGGAACACGCTGTTCCGCGATTGCCACTCGGCCGAGCGGTGGCAGATGCGTGCCGCCGCGTTCGGCCAGGCCGCCGGGGTGCCCGTCGATGACGTTGCCGAGGCCTTGAAATCCGTGGCGGCGGAGTTCTTCCGGAGCCATCACGAGGATCAACGCACCCTCGGCCCGGAGGACGGGGTGCGTATCGTGTGCGAGTTCCTCGGCGTGAGGCTCGATCCCGGGCCGGCGCGGGCCGTGGCCGACGTCTTCGCCACGGCGATACTCGAACTGGGCCCGGAGCCCATCGAGGGCGCCCTCGATGCCGTGCGCGCGGCCGCGCAGGTGGTGCCGGCGGGGATCGTGTCCGACTCGGGCATCAGCCCGGGGCGTTCGCTGAAGGGACTGCTTGCGCGCCACGGATTCCTCGAACACCTCGAGGTGCTGGTGTTCTCGGATGAGGTGGGGGTGGCCAAGCCGCAGGCGCCCATGTTCGAGACGGCCGCGGCCGGGTTGGGCGTGACACCGGACGCGCTGCTCCACATCGGCGATCTCGAATGGAGCGATATCGCGGGCGCGCGGGCGATCGGGGCGACGGCGGCCCTGTTCGCGGGGGCGAACGATCGCTACCGGGACTGCACGGAGGCGGATCACACGTTCACAAGCTGGCCCGAGTTCATCGAGGCGTTGCCGGGCCTCGTGGCCTAATCCGCCCGCTCCACGCCGGAGTCCACGCTCGCCACTACCGAGGCCGGATACTCGCCCACAGCGCCGGCAGCCCGATCGGCGCCGGCCCGGGACGTGCATACGCCGAAGCACGTGGGCCCGCTGCCGCTCATGGCCGCGGCGCAACACCCGGCGTCGACGAGCCGCTGGGGGATGGCGGCCAGTTCGGGATGCAGCGCGAACACGGGCCGCTCCATGCGGTTGAACACGAGGCGGGGCCAGTCGCCCGCGCGCAGTGCGCGAAGGGCGCGGCGGAACGAGGCGGTCCGGCCGGCAAAGGGCCGTTCGCCGGATCGTTCGAGGACGGGGCTCGTGTACACCTCGCGGGCCGTGACGGCGATGGGGGGATGCACGAGGACAAACCAGGTTTCGGGCAGGGGTTCGAGCCGGTGGAGCCGTTCGCCGCGGCCCGTGGCGGCCACGGTGCCGCCTTCGATGCAGTAGGGCACATCCGAGCCGAGGGCGAGGCCGAGGGCCCGGAGCCGTGCCGCGGGCAGGCCGAGGCCCCACAGGGCGTTCAGGGCCGCGAGCGTCGCGGCGGCGTTGCCCGAGCCGCCGGCCAGCCCGGCGGCGATGGGGATCCGCTTGTCGAGGTGGACGTGGACGCCTTGGGTGCAGCCGGTGTATTGCTGAAGCAAGGTGGCGGCCCGGTGTACGAGGTTGCCGGGGCCGCATTCGAGGGCGTCGGTCGAGCACGTCATGCTGAGGCCGGCGGGCCGCGGCTGGAAGGTGAGGCGATCCGCCAGGCCCACGGATTGAAACAGGGTTTCGATGTTGTGGAAGCCGTCGCGGCGGCGGTTCAGAACCTCGAGATACAGGTTGATCTTGGCGTAGGACAGCCAGGTTGTGCAGTCCGCCACAGGCGTTCCCTCTAGAAGTTGCGCGATCGTAGAATCGAGATCAGCAGCGCGACGCCGAGCACGCCGGCCACGACGTAGCCCGTCAACCCGATGGAGCGGGCGCCGATATCCTGGAGCATCAACAGGCTCGAGCCGATGATGAGCGAGCCGGCGATCACGCCGAAGGTGATGCGGTTGCTGGCGCGATCGGTCACGTTGGCCAGGTTCTCCAATCCCTCGTGATTGAGCCCCATTTTGAACTGGCCCTGCCTGAGCATCCGCAGCAGCCGCTGCACATCGCCCGGCAGTTCGCGCCCCATCCGCATCAGTGCCACGAGGTTCTGGTGGCCTTCCTGGGCCAGGGCGAGCGGCGAGTAGCGATCCATCACGATCCGCTCGACGTAGGGCCGCACCACGGGCACCATGTCGAGGTCGGGATCGAGGCGGTGGCCCGTGGACTCGACGGTGGCGAGGGCCTTGAGCAGCAGGGAGAACCGCGGGGCCAACTGGAGCCGGTGGCGCCGGAGGATGGAGGTTACCCGCTCCATGGCCTTGCCGAGTTCGCCGCCGCTCACGATGGCCTGGGCGTCGAAGGCGATGTACTCGGCCATTTCGTGTTCGAGGGCGTCGCGGTCCTCGACGTCGCCGGCCGTCGTGAACGCGAGCACGGCGCGCACGCAGGCCTCGGAGTCTTCGCGGAAGATGGCGCGGAGCAGATCGGCCATGGCCACGACATCCGTGCGTTCGAGGTGGCCCACCATGCCGTAATCGAGGAACGCGATCCGGTTGTTGCGCAGGATGCGGATGTTGCCCGGGTGCGGATCGGCGTGGAACAGGTGGTATTCGAAGATCTGTTTGCACAGGGTGTCGCAGCCCCGGGCGGCCACCTGCTTCGGATCGCAGTTCCACTCGGCGAACCGATCCAGATCGTCGGCGCGCAGCCCGTCCACCCAGTCCATCGTGAGCACCGTCTTGGCGGACAGGTTCGTGAATACCCGGGGCACGAACACGCCCGTCCCGTCCTCGTAGTTGCGGCGGAAGCGCTCGATCACGCGGGCCTCGATGGTGAAATCGAGTTCGCGCAGCACGGATCGCTCGAACTCGTCCACCATGCCGACGGGATCCATCCAGTCCAGTTCGTGGACGTGCTCGACGGCCCATTCCGCGATGCCGCGCATGAGGCTCAAGTCGGATTCGATGGTGTGGCGGGCGCCGGGCCGCTGGATCTTGACTGCCACGGCGGCGCCCTCCTTGGTTTGGGCGCGGTATACCTGGCTCAACGAGGCGGCGGCCACGGGCTCGCGCTCGAATTCGGCGAACAGCTCGTCGACGCTGGAGACGCCGAGGGCCGTGGTGAGCACGGGCTCCATCTTCTCGAAGGGCACCGTGGCCACCCGATCCTGGAGCCCGCTCAACTCATCGCAGATGGCTTTGCCCACGAGGTCGGGGCGCGTGCTGAGGATCTGGCCGAACTTGACGAAGGTCGGGCCGAGTTCGGTGAGCGCGGCCCGGAGCCGGGAGCCGCGCGTCTCGGGGGTGCCGCTGGGCGCCTCGATGAGGCGGAGCCCGCGGAGGACCTTGGCCGGCAATCCCTCGTACAGCCCCACCCGCCGGATCAGATCGGCGAATCCGTGCCGCACCAGCACCTGGATCACCTCGGCCAACCGAACCGCGTTCCCGACGCGCTTTGTCAACGAACGGTATGGCACGGCGCTATCCTCCTCCGGCGTGTACGCCCTGGCGCGGCTACGGACGGGCGAACCGCAATTCGAACGGCTCGGCGTTCCCGGCCTTGATCCGAAGCTCGAGCAGGCCGCCTTCCGTCTTCGGTCGCAGGGAAGCGGTGCCCACGCGCCCGGAGCGGAACTCCCAGGGTTCGGGGACCTTCACGTAGGCGATGGTGGCCAGGCCGCTGCCGGGCGCAAACTGCCCCTGCAGGATACCTTTCTCTTCGTTCCACGTCACGTTCTGGAACTCGCGCGCCACACAGCCCGGGCCCGAGGACGTGCCCGCCACGTAGGGCCGGGTGAGCGCCGGCGTCACGACGCACACCGACAACCTGCCCGAGGCCGGCACGGGCCGATCGGTCACCTCCGACACCACCGAACCTTCATGGCGCCAGACGTGTTGGGGCCCGGCCGGGGCGGGCTGGCCGGCCCCGGCACCGAGTTGATCGAGCCGCCACGCGCCCGCCCCCGGAAACGCCACCACGCCGGCCCCGGCGTCGCCCAGATCCATCCGCCACACCCGCGGCGCCCGCGCCGCCGGATCGAGAGGCCAGGCGGCCACGTGCGTGCGCGGCAACACGGGCGCAAGCTGGCGGGCGACGTCCGGCGCCGGGAGGCCGACGAACTCGATGGGCCCGCCGTACAGGCACATCGCCGCGACCACGGCATCGTCGAGGGCGGCGAGATTTGTCGCGTCGAACCGCACCGGCCCGCACACCATCCCATACCGGCGCAGGCGCGTCATGCCCGCCGCGGCATCGAGCCAGGCATCCTGCTCGGCGGGCAGCAGGCCCGAGGTGGCGGGATACACCGGTAGATCGCCCACCGCCTCGGCCACGAGGGCGAGGGCCAGGGCGTCGGCCTGGGCGCGCGTCATGGCGAAGTGGCGGAGCACCTCGTCGGGGACGGGCGAGTCGTACACCACGAAGAACTTGTAGCCCCAGGCAACCACCTTGCGCATCTGCTCGATGGCGAACCGGCGGCCCTCGGGGGTTGCCGGATTCAACCAGCGCTGGCCGTCGTGGCCGACGGCCGTCCAGTCGTCGCCGCCTTCCACCACGGCGAGCGGATTCAGCGCGATGCCGGGCACCATGTCCGTGCGCGCGATCACCGTGGCGAGCTTCTCCATGTCGCGCGGGTAATAGGGCGCGGCGCCCTCGAGCGAGCCGGGTTGGGCTTCCCACGTGCCGGGCACGAGCGCGTGGCGTACGCCCACGTCCCACCAGGCGCGCGTCGCCGCGGCGAGCGCGTCGGCGGGCTCGTGATCCGGCACCGTCACCCAGCAGTCCGGCGCGTCCGCGGCCGGTTCCGGATGGGGGCGCGCGATGCAGGCCCACGCGCTGTATTCGTCGAGCGCCACGGGATCCTGCACCGAGAATGACAGCAGCACCGGATCGCCTTCGAGTTGTTGGCCCGGCTCGAGGCGCCGGGGCGGCTCGAACACGCTGGCGCCTTCGCCCTGCCAGGCGCCGCCGTACGCGCGGAGTTCGAGGCCCGAGGCGGCGCCCTCGCCCTGGGACACGCCGAGCCCGAGGAGGAGGCCCCCGGCGGGATTGCGGAACAGGGCCTGGGTGGCCATGGCGTCGCGGCGGTACATGGCGCAACCGGCCCGCACGCCGGCGCGGCGGAAGCCCACTTCGGCGTCCGCGCCGTATCCCAGCAGGCCGCCGGGCCCGATCACCATGGGGCTGATGCGGGCCACGTCGACGGCCGAGTCGGCTGCGTTCGTGACGCACAGCCGCACGAGGTAGAAGGGATGTTCGTCGAGGGCCGTGATCGAATGGCGCACGGTGAAGGGCCCGCGGCCGGAGAGGGTCACGCCGTACTCGGTGCCCGGGCCGAGCGGCCCGCTCACCCGTTCCCGGAAGGGGACGCCCCGCTCGCCGCCCGTCGCCTCGACCACCGAGCCGTCCCCGAGCGTTACGGCCGCCCGGGCACAATCGACCACCGTGCCCGGCCCGGTGGCGGTCAAGCGCCATTCCCCGTTATCCACCAGGTAGAGCAGTTCGGCCAAGTCGTTGCGGAACGTATACCGATCCCGCAGGTTCCACGGCAGTTCCGTCGGCGACGGCACCGAATTGTCGCTGGCCGCGGCCGCGGCCGGGGGCGCGGGTGCCCACATGGCCGTAACCGCCAGCGCCAGCGCGGCCGTGCCACGCCACTTCAACACCCTCGCGAGCATCCGTTCCATGCTGACCCTCCAGTTGCGCAATGCCGTGCGCGGCCGCCGATTGGCCCGCAGGCCCCGCCGTGAGAGTCGGATTATACCGAACGTCCCGGCCCGGATAATAGCCCCGGGGCGTTGAAGCCCGGCGCGGCATTGTGCTCCAATTGGGCCGGCGTTGCGATGAGGAGCAAGCGCCGGCATTTCGGTCGTCGCGAAAGGCGCCCGCCCGTGCCCGGGCTGCGCTGGTGGAGGATGGTGATCGTGAGTTCTCTTGTCGTAACAAGCGTGTGCGGCGCCTTCGTGGCTGGCTGCTGTCTGTGGGCTTCCGGCTTGGTGTGCGGCACGGCCCACGCGGCCGAGGAGCCGGCCGTACGCGGCGAGATCGTGCTGGCCCGGGCGAGCCACGAATGGATGTCGCAGCAGATCGAGGAGCCGTGCATTGTGCCCAATCCGAAGGCGCCGGGCCGGTTGATCATGTTCTACTCGGCCGTGCCGGCATCGAACCGGGCCATGGCGGCCATTGGCAAGGCGTGGGCCGATGAAAGCGCTCCGTTCCGCTGGCACGAGTACGAGGGCAATCCCGTCTTCTCGCCCGGCGCGGACGGCTGGGATTGCTCGGCCCTCCGCCTCGACACGGTGCTCTACGTGCCCGAGGAAGACGCCTACTACATTTACTACTCCGGTTGCTCGGTGACGGGCCGCGCGCAGGATCGTATCGGCCTGGCGATCTGCCCGGCCGGGGCCGACGGCTATTCGGAGGTGACGGAGGACGCCATCGTCCGCTACGGCACGGCGCCCGTGCTCGCCCCGGAACCGGCCGCGCCCTTTCACGAGGAGATGGCGTCCCAGGCCGGGGTGATGCGCGAATGGAACGACACCACCGGGAAATGGGACTGGTATATGTACTACTCGTACCGCGGCAAGGACGGGATCCTGCCCGGCATCCGGCTCGCCACGTCGCACGACGGCAAAACCTGGACGCGCCACTTCAACGAGAACGATCCGCGCGGCATGGGCCAGATTTTCCCGTCCACGCCCGACGCCTATTACGAATGGCACCAGGCGTTCAAGCTGGGCTCGACGTATGTGCTGTGCATCGAGGTGGGCATCGAGCACGGCGTACGCTGGCGGCCCGTGCTCGCAGTCAGCACGGATCCCGTGGAGGGGTGGACACAACTCGATCCGGACACGATGCTCCAGACGAAATGGCAGGGGCTCTATGACGATCGCACGCTCTATCACGTGGCCACGCCCGCCCTCTACGAGATCCGGGGCGCGTGGTATCTGTTCGTGCAGGCCTGTGGCCGCCCCGGCAACGACAACTACATCGACGGCGCGTGGGAGATGTGGGGCATCGCCTGCGATCGCGTGATTCCCACCCGCCCGGGCTGCGCGGATGTCTGGATCCCCGGGCTGCCGGGCCCGGCCCCCGGCGCGGATGGGAAGTAGCTTGGGCGGATGGGAAGCCACGGACTACGCCGATTGCTTGGCGCAGCATAGTCCCAACCAAAGCGGGACGGCGGAACGAGTTCCGCCCGCGGAGGCGAAGGGACGCCCGTGCTGGCGTGTGGCGCGGTCAGAAGACGACGCCACAACAGGGGAAGAGCCAAGAGGTCATGACCACCGAGTCACCAAGGCCACCAAGCGCGCCCGGGGGGTAAAACGCCGTGACGCCATATTATAGAGGGACTCGATGCGCCCGTGGTGCGGCAAGCCAATCCTGGGCCTACCGCTTCAAGCCTTGGCACAGGGAAGCGGTCAGGCAACCGATGGCGAGGACAGCGCCGCCGCTGGGTGCGTTCCACGAGGCGCTGGAACTGTGCCGGAGCAAGGAGAAAGCCGAGGCGGTCCCGAGTGTTGGCCCTGTTCCATGCCGGAGGGGTGCCGCCCGGACTCAAAGGGGCTTGCAGGGCAGTCGCATTAAGAACGCGAGTAGATGGGCTGTTTTCGGGATTGGAGTCCCCGACTACTATCTCTCAAAATCAATGCAAGCTGCACGAGTTTCCGTGCGGAGAGCTTGACAACTCATTGTGCCTGAAACAATTGGGGCGGTTTCGTTTGGTTGCGGCTATGCTGCGCCAGGTCCATTCGTGTCCATTCGTGGTTGATCTTCCCCTCTTGCCCCCGTCCGTGTCATCCGTGTAGTCCGTGGTGAGCGCCCGCTCTTAACTCGTTCTTCTTTCCCCCCTTCCCCCGCTCTGTGCGCACGCTCCGTGCGCACGCTCCGTGGCCACCGTAGCTCCGTGTGCGGTATCCTCTCCCTCATTTCTCACACGGAGACACAGCGACACAGAGCCGGAACCCCGACGCATCGCCCAAGGCTCGT
>JAFGTL010000744.1 GCA_016934125.1 Candidatus Hydrogenedentota bacterium | reverse complement strand
GAGGAGGTGCTGCATGGTGGTGTTGCCCGAGAACGTGGCCTCGTAGATGCGTTCGCGATCGACGTGGCCGTAGCTGGTGAGTTCGCGGATCATGTCGTTGGCGGCCGCGATCACATCGTCGTGGAGTTGCCTGAGCCCGTCCGGTTTCTGGCGCGTGTAGAGGATGCGCGACAGGATGTCGTCGCCGTAACTCGTCTGCGGGTTCATGCGCGACACGACGCCGCACTGGCGTCCCGTGGACACCTCGATGAGTTCGGCCACCAGCGTTGTGGTGCCGATGTCGAAGGCGAGGGCGTAGTTCCGCGACTCGGTGTCGCCCGGCTCGAAATCGATGAGGCGGCTCCCCGTCAACACGGCCGTGCCCGCGAAATCGGCCTGCCGCAATCGCCGCGGCAGATCGCGCAGGAGCACCAACTCCGTGTCGAAGGCCCCAACGGCCGCCTGAAGCCGATCCACGTCGGCCGTGTCGTCGTCGAGCGAGGGTTTGGCCAGTTCGACGAACTGCTTGTGCACGGGCGGATCGCCGTACTCGCCCGGGCCGGCCTCGCCGGTGGCGGTGAGGATCTTGTAGTCGGAGCCCAGGAGGGAGGACTCGGGCACTTCAACCGTCATGGGCTCGCACACCACCGATTGACACGCCAGGCGGATGCCCTTCCCGATTTCCTCTCGACTCAGCGTCATGAACTCGGCTGCACTGACTTCGCCGGCGTGATTGGCGACGCGCACCTTGCATTTCCCGCAGGTGCCGTGGCCGCCGCAGGGCGAATCGATCACGAGGCCGGCCTGCGCGGCCGCGTCGCGGATGGTGGTGCCGCGCGGCACGCGCACCGTCTTGCCCTGCGGTTCGAACTTCACTGCCACTTTGCCTTCGCCCATTGCCCTTCCTCTCGATGATTCGCTCTTCACGTCTGCGTCCGGCCCCCGGCCGTCAATGGCGCGTCAGGATACGCGAGCCCAGCGGCTGCGGCAACCTGGGGCGCCGCGGCCGGTTTCCGGGCACCGCCTTCAGCCCCGTGGGACATCCTCGGCGACGAAGAACGTGACGTCGCCGCGTATCTGTGCGCGGATGAGCGCTTCCTCCTGGAGATGCTGGATGTGTTTGGCCGCCTCGTGCCGGTGGATGCGGAGTCCTTGGGCCACGTCTTCGAGCGAGCAGGGCCGGCGGCGGAGCAGATCGAGCACCTCCTCGCGCGATGCGGCGAACTGCTGTTGATCGTGGACGCCCGTGAAATCGGCGATCACCTCGCCGGGCGGCTCGAAGTACGCCGCGTAGCGTTCGAGATCGGCCTGCGGCACGGGCCGCGCGTCCGACTCCGCCGGGGGCCGCGCCACCGTGTTCAACTGGACGCGATCGGGGCGGATCCGCCGGGCGTAGCCGGCCAGGGCGCGCACCTCGTCGTCGGTGCATCCCCCGAGGAGGAACACCTCGAGCCAGATGGCCTTCGGGAAGGCCTCGCGGAACGCGATCAACCCGTCCACCATCTGCTCGAACCGCAGATCGGGATGGGGCCGGTTGGCCCGCTCGAACATGGCGGGCGTGCCCGCATCGAGGGAGGGCACCACCAGATCCGCGTCGAGCAGTTCGGCGCGCACCTCCGGCATCCAGAGCAGGGATCCGTTGGTGATCACGGCCACCGGCGTGTCCGTCATGGCCTTGACGGCGCGGATGAGGGCGCCGAGCTTGGCGAACAGTGTCGGCTCGCCCGAGCCCGACATGGTGACGTAATCGGGCGCGGCGCCCCCGTCCAGTTTCCGTTGGATCTCGGCCAGTACCGCCTCGTAGGGCACGTACTCCTTGCGCTCGACGGTTTTCACCGTGGTGCGGCCCACCTGGCAGTAGACGCAGTCGTACGAGCAGGTTTTGCACGGCACGAGATCTACGCCCAGGGATCGGCCCAGGCGACGCGACGGCACGGGCCCGAACACGTATTTAAACGACTCTTCCGGCATTCGGTTCTCCCCGGTGCCCGCGGCACCGTGCTGGTTCTCAGCCCTCGAGCACGGGCAGCGTGCCGGCCTTGTACGCCTCGACGGCCTCGGCCACCGTGCCCTCGCCCGCCTCGAAGGCCTGGATGCCCGCGGCCGCGAGGGCCTGCATCGCTTTCGGGCCGCACTGGCGCGCAAGCACGACTTGCGCGCCGAGTTCGACGAGCTTCGTGACGGCCTGCGGGCCGGCCCCCTGGGCGGCGTCCACGTTCTCTCTGTTGTCCACCGCCTGGGCCTCGCCCGTGTCTCCATCCACGAGGACAAAGGCGGCGGCCCGCGCGAACCGGGGATCCACGGCGGCCTCCATGCTCATGCCTTGCGACGCTACTGCGATCTTCATTCCTGCGTCTCCTTTCCGGCTCAGGCCGGGCCGGCCTGCGACGCAAGGGCGTCGAGCCGGTTCTGTAACTGGCTGAGCTGCTCCTGCAACGCGGCCATTTGGGCCTCAATCATCGCGCGCTCCTGCTCGGCGGGCACCGCGCTGGGCGCCCACGGGGCGTTCCACGCACCCGCACGCGCCCATCCGGGCAGGCCGGTGGCCCAGAACCGGTTTCGCCGGCCCCGGCCTCCGCCGCGTCCGAATCCTCGGCCGAAACCTCGGCCGAAGCCCCAAGGCCCGCCGGTAAAGGCGCCCCCGGGATTCGTTCCCGCGAATCCGGTGCAGTATCCGAATCCGCCTCCCGTCATCGGCCCTTGTCCCATGGGCCCTGTTCCATCAAAACCGGGCATAATTCTACCCTCCTATGATTCGTTTCTCGAATCGGTTGCGACGAAACCAGCGGGCCGCGCTCAGCGGCCCTTTCCGCGGCCGCCGCCTTGTCCGCGTCCGCCGCCCTGTCCGCGGCCGCCGCCCTGTCCACGACCGCCGCCCTGTCCGCGGCCGCCGCCCTGTCCGCGGCCGCCGCCTTGTTTACGGCCACCGCCACAGGGGCCCATTCCGCGGCCCGTGCCGGGCCCACCGCCCGCAGGTCCAGTTCCATCTCTGTTTGGCATTGTGCTTGTCTCCTCTATTGGGTTGTGGATGCTGCCCCAGTTCCGGCACCCCTTGGCGCGGAACCGCCAACGGCCGCAACACCGGCCGCCGGCGCCGAGCATCATGCCCGGCTCGAGTTCGCCGTGGCGCAGGCAGGTGAGGGCGTCTTCAACGTCGCCCGTCACCCATCCGTACACCTCGATTCCGTGGAACGCCAACTGGCCCGCCGAAAACCGATCCACGCCGCCGCACACGACCGCGCGGACGCCGCATTCGACGAGCCGTCCGATCCGCTCCCAGGGATTGAGGCCCTGGACGGCGAGTTCCGTCCGTCCGGCCACTTCGCCGTCGACCACGTCGGCAATCAGAAACGATGTCGCGCAGTCAAAGCGAGGCGAAACGGACGAGCCGAATACTGGGATTGCAACGTTCATGGTTTCATTGGCCTTTCCAGGAAAAGAGAGCAATGTGTGTGCCAATTCGGCCGAGGACAAGGAAGATCAACGTAAAATACTCCAATAAAAGGGCTTAAGTGGCCTGACCGGCTACCGGGCTCCGTGCGTGGCGCGCCTCGTAATTGCAATTATGCAACGTTCGGCGTGCAATGTGTTGCAGCATTGGCTCCGGATGGGGCCCCCGACACTACGCCAGGCCGTAGCGCTTCATCTTCCGCCAGAGCGTGGTTTTGTGGATG
>JAFGTL010000743.1 GCA_016934125.1 Candidatus Hydrogenedentota bacterium | reverse complement strand
TTCTTGGGCTTCTCGAACCCGGGTGGGGTGTGCTGATCCCACGGGGTGAAGGTGTACAGCAAGTCGGCCGGGGAGGCCTGTTCGCCACGGAGAAACACGCCCGGGAACGCGGGAATGAGAAGGAGAATGAGAAGGACGGCGTGGAGCAGGCACTCGCGCCAAGTCAAGGGGGTACTCGAAGTAGTCACGTATCCGGCCCTATCCATAAGTATCTATAAGAGAATAAGATGACTCGTAAACCCGATCACTGTCCGGCCGCGGACTCCACCTCGGCAAGGAGCCGCCTCAGCTCGAATGGTTTCGTGAGGCAAGTGCGCGCACCCCGCCGGATCGCTTCCTCGATGTCGTGCTGGGAGGTGGATCCCGTCATCACAATGACGGGCGGGGCGCTACCTCGTCCCTGGAGTTCGGCCAGCACCGACAACCCGTCCCGGCGCGGCATGCAAATGTCCATGACCACGAGGTCGACGGGATCGCCCGAGAGCGCCTCCATGGCTTCGACGCCGTCGATGGCGGTTCTGACGAGGTATCCGCGCATCTGGAGTGTTTGCCGGAGGATCTCGCGCACGGCCTCGTCATCGTCCACGACGAGCACCGTGGGGAGCTGGGCCGGGGGCGGCTCGGACTCGACGGGCGGCGCCGGCTCGGCTTTCCGGGCCGCTTCGGCGGCCGCCGGCAGCACGACGCTGAACGTGGTGCCGTGGCCGGGCGCGCTGTCGACATCGATCCGGCCGGAGTGGGCCTCGACGACTTTGCGGCACACGGCCAGGCCGAGGCCGGCCGCGTCGCGGCCCTCATCGCCGGTGAAGAAGGGCTCGAACAGGCGCTCGACATGGCCGGGCGCAATGCCCGGGCCGGTGTCCGAAAACCGCACGATGACGGACCGCCGATCGCGTGTCGCGCCGGTTTGAATCGTGAGGGTGCCTCCTCCCGCGCCCGCCATGGCCTGCTCGGCGTTCATGAGCAGGTTGAGAAACACCCGGTTCATCTGCTGCCGATCCATGAGCACCCGGGGAAGCCCCTCGGCGTACAACTCGGTGACGCGAATGGCCTTCTTTTCGAGGCGATCCTGCGCGGAGAGCACGAGTTGGTGGAGCGGGAAGTTGATGAGGCTCGGCTCGGGCTTGGGTTCGGCCTCGGCGCCGAAGACGGCGAGATCTTCGAGCACCTTGCTCACGTATCGGCCCTCGCGCACGATGGTGTCGAGTGCTTTGACCTCGTCCGGGCCGGCGGCGCGGCACAGGAGCCGCTGGGCGCGGGCCGCGATGAGTCCCATCGGCCGTTGGAGGGCCTGCGCCATCTGCGCGCTGAACTCCGGCGTGCGGTGCTCGGCCGGGGGCGCCGGTGCCGGCGCTTGGGCCCCGCGGCGGAGCGACACGGCCATGCCCTCGAGTCCCGCAGCGAGTTCGTCTTTCTCGTGCTGCCGGATCACGGCGTTGCCGCATGCGGCCGCGAACGTGGTGAGGTCGGCCAGGAGGGCCTCGTCGCAATGGATGGCGGCGGCTTCGGTATCGAGAATGATCTGGCCGACGCTCTGGCCGTCGGCGAGCATGGGCACGATCACGAGGCCCGCCCGGCGCGACACGTCCAGCATGCGCGCACCTGCCCAGCCCTCCTCGTTCTTGGAAAGGCCCAGCTTCCACAAGGCATCGGCGGCCGCCTGGCTCTGCGCGCCCTCGTCGGGCTGATCGAGATCGAGGGCGAACGAGCGGGCTACATCGTCGACCGCCGACCACGCTTTCCCGTGGAGGTATCGCTCGGCGCTGTCCACGACGCAGCACAGGCCGGGCACGAGTGCGAGGCCGTGGCGGAGCCCGTCGACGCAGATGTCGAGGATATCGTCGAGGGATTGGCCGGGGCCGAACCGCATGTTCATGTCATGGAGGATCTGCAGGAACCGGACGCGGCCCGCAGAATCGGCGCTTTCGGCGGGTTCGGCCGGCCCGTCATCCACCAGGTGCAGCAGGGCCTCGCGGAGCGAGCCCATCAGGGCCGGCCGATCTTCCGGGCCGGCCTCGCTGCGGTTCACGCAGTCCTCGACGGCCACGCGGGCCTCTCCGCATACCTGGGCGATATCGAGATCGGACAGGTCGAGCGCCTCGCCGAGCCCGGGCACTGGCGCGGCATAGGCTTCTTCGCCATCGATGGGCAGGACCGCCCCGGCAAGCGTGTTAGCCGCGGCCACCACCTGGATGAGGGGCAGCGCGAACCGCCGGCCTTCAAGGGTGCCGGCCGGATGGTGATGGAGCCATATCGCGTCCATGACGGGCCGGGGGAACCCCCAGCGTTCCGCGAGCCACTTCCCGGCCTGCGTGTGATCGAATCCCAATTCGCGCTGTTCCGCCTCGATGAGGTCGACGTGCTCGCGGGCGGCCCGTTCGCGGACGCAGTCGTATGCTTCCGGCGCGACCACGACAAGGGCGAGCCGGCCGACATCGTGCAGGAGCCCGGCCAGGCGCGCCTCGTGGGCGGGCACGCGGCCGGTTCGGCCTGCCAGCATTTCGGCGCAGATGCTGCACGCGACAGAATGGTGCAACACGGGGGTGATCTCGGGCCCGGCGTCGGGCGCGGGGGCGAACAGCGTCTCGAAGGCGACGCCGAGCACGGCACGGCGGACGGCGCGGGGGCCGATCCGGCGCATGAGATCGTCGAGGGCGGGCACGTCATCGGCGGAACGGTGGCGCGCCAAGCCGTGGGCGCGGAGCACTTGGCCAGTCAGCGCGGGATCGGAGACGATGAGGCCGCGGATCCCTTCCTCGGCCGAACCCGCGTCGAGCAACACTTGAAGCGCCTGCGCGGCCACGTTGGGCAGCGAGGGCAAGTGATGCAGTTGCTGAAGGCGTTTTCTGAACTCGACTCGATTCACGGTGCTCGCTGGCAGTCGCCGATGCCCCCCTCTCGAAACGGAGTCTACGGTTCGCGTGCGGGTTTGTCAATTCGATTCGGTTCGAGTTGATCGGTGGAGCGATGCCGCGCGGGCATCCGGGACGGGCCAGCGGAGGACTCCGATGGGCCTAGCGGTCGGTGAGGGACGCGACGGGATCCTTCGAGAGGGCCCGGATGACGAATCCGAGTACGGTGAGCAGGATACCGAGCACGACGCAGACCACGCCGCCCAGATAGGCGCCTACGGCGATCTGGCCCACGCGGACGGTGCGTCCGAGCACGACGCACACGACGCCGATGCCCGTGAGGATCGCGCCGGTGAGGGCGTAGTTCTGCTTGGGCGACGAAGGAGCGCGGCCGGACTCGGCGAGTGCCGTCTCGAACCGGCCCGCGGAGTCGATCATGTCGGGGTGTTTCTCGAGCTTGTCCAGGAGGGCCATCTTCAGGCGGTAGTCGAGCCACGCTTGCGTGAGGGAGTGAATCACCCCCCACACGACTGTAACGACGACAATCGCGAGCGGTATTAGGATCAGGAGAGAATTCACTGCGTCGGGTGCCCCTCTACATATAAAGGGTCGGCGGAACAACTCTCGAGAGAGTACAAGAAAAGGAGGTTTCTTCGCTGGATCTGGCCCTTTTCGAGTCGTCCCGCCGACCTTCTCCACCTACAGCATAACACATTTCCGCTGCGTTTTGTTCACGAATGTGGCTCAGTTCGTGAATCATCCGACCCGGACCTTCCTGGTGGGTAGTCAGCCCGCGTCGTTGGGTGGTGGGTGTTCAACTGTGTGGTTCGGTAATGAGACTCGGCTGGCCGGGGCCGGGTTTCATTGAATTGGGCCTCCAACCCCCGGCGCGGGGGGATCTGCGCCCGCGGCCCGGGCTGAAACCGGATGGGGCTCCGGACGGTCCAACTCAATGATGAGACCGTACTTCCGAAGCATAATCACTGCGCTCCTGATAGCGACAATGGTGCTCGCATTTGCCGTTCGGGTGCTGGCGCCGAACCTGCCTCCCGTGGCGGGACGGCCGGATATCGCAGACGTGCGTTCGGGGGTGTGCGCCAAAATGGAACGGATCCGCCTCCAGAACCGGGACGGATTCATCATGGTGAGCACGCACGGGAAGGACGAGATCCGCTATGAGGCCCAGGTCAAGGCATTCGTCGGCGACAAGGAGCGCCGCGAAGATGCAGAGGCCTATGTGGCTTCCCTGATTAAAGTTACAGAGGAAGACGATGCGGTGACCATCGACACGGAGCCGGGCGAACGGCCCGATTTCGTCGACTTGCTGGTGTTCTACCGGGTGTGGGTACCGGCGGGCACAAACATCGAGATTGTGAGCGACAACGGCAACGTGTTGGTCATGCGCGGCTGCGGGAGTGTCGAGGTGTCCGGGCAGAACGCGGACATCCTCGTTGAAAACCCGTCCGGCAATGTCGTGGTCAATACAGTGAACGGGCGGATTCGCCTGAAGGACGCGTCCGAGGGCGGCCGGTTGCGCACGGTGAACGGGAGCGTGTACGCAGAGATGAACGGGGGATTCCTGACGGCGGAGACGACCAACGGGGTGATCCGCGCGCGTTTCAAGCAGGACACCGTGGACGGATGCGATTTGACGAGCCGGAACGGCGGCATTACAGTGCTTCTGGATGATGGGTGTTCGGCGCGATTGTCCGCCCGAACCAAGCGGGGGAATGTGACGACGGATTTCGCGGTGGATACGTCTCAGGGGACGCGAGGGAGGCGGCACCTGGAGGGCGTGATCGGCGAGGGCCGGGCCGCACTGACGTTGGGCACGCTGAACGGGGACATCGCAATTGCCCGGAGCAATTCATGACGGCGACTGCGGCAGTTTGGCAACACAAGGCGACGGCTAAGATGGTCGATGATTCCGATTTTGTCTTGGTCGATCGTGCCAAGGCGGGGGAAACCGAGGCGTTCTCCGAGTTGGCGCTTCGCCACGAGCGGGTGGTGTACAACCTGGCGTACCGGTTCATGCGCGACCCCGGGCTGGCTGAGGACATGGCCCAGGAGGCGTTTCTGAAGGCGTTCCGGCTTCTAAAGGGATTCCGGGGCGATTGCAGCTTCTCGACATGGCTGTATCGGGTGACGACGAGCGTATGTCTGACGGAACTCAACCGGCGCAAGCGGCGCGGGGAGATCGAACTGCTTCCGAGCCATGCGGCGAAGCTGGCTACGGATCAGCCCGAGGCGTCCGATACGCCGGAGTTGATCCGGCGTTGCGTAGGGCAACTGCCGGATCGGTACGCGACGATCGTTACGTTGTTTTATCTGCAGGAGGTCTCCTACGAAGAGATCGCCGAGATCATGAAGATTCCCATGGGCACGCTGAAGACATGGATGCACCGGGCCCGGCATCAACTCAGGAAGATCGTTGAAAAGGAGTTGAAATCACATGGATGACAGGGGAATGCAGGAATTGGACGCCCTCATCGAGCGCTCGCTTCGGGATGAGCAAATGCGCGCTGTGCCGGCGGGGTTCCACAACCGGCTGAACGAACGGCTGAAAGTCGCGGCCATTGTAGAGCGGGAACGCCATCGGGTGCGGTACGGGGCGATGGCGGGGGTGTTTCTCTTCGGCATGCTTGGGATTACGTTGCTGTTCGCGCCGGTCATGTCCTACCTGCAGGGCTGGCTTGTGCGAAGCGTGCCGGGCGGCATGGGATACCTGGATTACATCGTTGTGTCGCTGCTGAATACCTCGCCCGTCTGGGCGCGAACCAGCGCGGTGGTCCTGGCGTGCGGGATTGGCTTGGGGCTGATCGTGTCGGGAACGCGGGTGATCCAGATGCGCATGGCGAGGAACCGGTAAGCGAACCGGGCCACTCGGCGGGCGTGTCCGGGAGGACGCGCGCCACGCGAACGGCTCGACGGACAGTGTAGAAACAGACAGGCAGGGGTCGCCACGAGACGCGTGGCGGCCCCTTTTGTGCGCGTCCGGGAAGGGGCTGCTGCGGGCGGGCAGCGCGTCTTGTGTAACACCATGATTTTCATAAGGTTATGTCGGCGCGATCAGGTCTTGATTTCTGGGAAGGGTTTTGATATAAACTGCGACTTGCCACCGGGAGGTGTGGCGGAAGGGTACCACTAGAAAGGAATCGCGCCGATGCCCGTGAAGTATGAATGCCCAAAGTGCGGAAGACGCTTCACCGAGTGGGGTGCTGAGAAGGTCGGCTTCAAATGCCCGGGGGGGGAGTGGAGCAATCACGGGGCCGACGAGGAGATCGAACTGACTCGGGTTGGCGGCGGCGATGAACGGCCTGCCAAACGGCCCACCCTCAAACGACACGTGACGCGGGTCAAGGCGGTCGAAGTTGAGCCCGGATTCGAGAAGGACGAGGTGGCGGATCTGGACGCCGAGGGCGGGCTCGAGGAGGAAGACGACGAATTCGTGGCGGACACCGCGGACGACGAGGTGAGCGAGGAAGCCGACGAGGACGCAGTGCCGTTGGTTGCCGATGAGGAAGAGGCGAAGGTGGACGACGGCGAGGATCTGTCATTCGGCGAAGTGAGTCCTTCACTGGGTGACGGGGAGGCGGAGCAGGCCGTCGACGATTGGGAGCAGTAGGCTGGCTGAAGAGCCCTGAGTGACCTTCCGACGGCCCGTCAGGTATACGCACGACGGGCCTACGCGTTTCCCCTATTCCACTGACGGTGAAGCACCGCCTGCAGTGTCCGCTGAGGCTGCCGGTGGAGGCGCCGGCCGCGGCGCCTCGCCTGCGGGCGGCGGCGAGCCGCCGGTTGGCGGGCCTTCCCCTTCCGGCGGAGGCCCTTCCGGCGGAGGAGGCGCCCCATCTGCGGCGGGGGCGCCAAGGGCGTCCGCGGCGCGCTTGGCATCGGCGTCCACCTGGGCCTTGAGGCGCGCGGCATCGGCCTTGGTGGACACGATGATCCTTCCATCCAGGAACAGCCAATCCAACTGATCCAGGGCGAGCAGATTCTCCTCGAGAACGGCCAGTAGCGTCGGGCCGGGCTGGGTGCCGGCCGGCCAGAGCCGTTTCTCCTCGGGCAGTTCGCCTACCAGAGGGCTGCATTCGATGGGAACGCCCGCCCGTTCCGACACGAGCGCCAGAATGGCGGCGATATCCTTCCCTTCGACCTCGAGGGGCGGCTCGGCGATGTTCTTCTGCATGCTCTGAATCACCTCGGGCGGGATTCGCTGCCCGGTGATCCATCGCGGCTTGCCGAGTTGGGCCGGGGGGCCCGCCCCGGGCGCTTCGCCGGGCTCGATGTCGTCGTAGTCCACCGACACGACTTGACGCCGGGGGATCTTGAGGGTAATCGTGCCGTCGAGGATGTCGACCTCGTATCCGCTGGGCGTCTCCTTGAGAACCTGGAACCCCCGGATGACTTGGCCGCTCTTGAGCGTGATGACGTCGCCGGGGGGGCCGGTTTGCTCGGGAGCCGGGGATCCCGGCGCAAGCGCGGGTGCAGGCGCCGGTGCGGCGCCCTCGTCCTGGGCGAACGCGGATACGCACAGGGCGATGATGAGGCCCCCAAACAGCCGCCGCAGTATCATGGTGTCCTTTCCCCTCCCTCGGTAAGGGCACTGAAGCCGTGCTTCCCCTTTGAGAGATTCTATGCGCCGGCGGCGGGCAAGTCAAGACGCCGAATCCCTCACACATTCCCAAGTCTGCGCCAGAACCTCAAGACCGGCTGCACCACAAGCGCACAGTCTCCCCATCGGGGCCGGCGGCCTCCGTTGTGGTGCCAGCACCTCGAAAGCCAAAACTTGGGGATGAGTGAGGCTGAATCCCGGGCGAAATCCGGGGCAGATCTTCGGGCGGCCGGATGCTATAATCGCATGGGCGGTTGGAGGAGAAAGCGATGGCAAAGATTCTGTTGGCAGACGACGATGCCTCGTCGTTGGAGGTGATGGCCGCGGCGCTTGCAGCGGAGGGACACGAAGTACTGTGTGCGGCGAATGGGCAGGAGGCCCACGAGATGACTGTCGCGGAACGGCCCGACCTGGTGTTCCTGGACATCATGATGCCCGTGTTCGACGGATACGAGGCGTGCGAACGGATGCGGAAGGATCCGGACGTCCCCGCGACGCTGCCCATCATCTTCCTGAGTTCGGCCGATATGGACAAGCGGAAGCTCGAGCAGGCGGGCGGCACGGATCATCTCTCGAAGCGGCATATGGTGGTGGAACTGCGCGATATGCTCGCCAAGTACCTCGGCCCGGACGCGCGCCCATAGGATTGCTTCAGATCGAGAACGGGGCCGGCGCAGATGCCCGGCCCCGTTCCCGTTTTTC
>JAFGTL010000742.1 GCA_016934125.1 Candidatus Hydrogenedentota bacterium | reverse complement strand
GTATGCCAGACGGTGCAGAGACATCCGGCCCACGTCGGCAGGCGCTGTCTCGACCACAGCCCGCTGGCAAACCACCCTACACCCGGCCCTGCGGCGAATCCCCCAACGCCGCGGGGCCACCCTTATTCTGCCGGCGCAACACGGCGGCACCCCAGCGCCGCCCCGTCACGCGGACACGCGCACTCAGAACGCGCCGCAGAAAAACAGGACGAACAGACTCCAGGAGATCATGGTGCCCTCTCCTTGCCGGTTGACGGCGCGTCGCCCCGACGCGCCCGACTCTGCCATAGGATTCTATCCCCCCGAGGTCGCCGCGTCAACGGGGGGGACGGCCGGTTGCGCGGGGGCCGGCCGTGGCGAAGTTCGCCAATCTCTGCGCGATTTCGCTGATGATGGGCCGGTTTCGGCCTCGCCCGAGCCCGGGCCGATTCGGGGCCAGTCTCGTAAACCATTTATTAACAATCCCTTACGGGCTTGGTCCGTCATGGCACAAGGGTTGCTTTCTGCAATGCAGTGAATCGAGCGAGTTGAAGAACTTCCTGGTGCAGGCTGACGGCAAGCGCCGACGGTGCGGCCGTTTGGACGATGGGAGGTAGTGAACCATGGGTATCTTTTCACGGGTGCGAGACATCATCAGCTCGAACATCAGCGCGATGCTCGACAAGGCCGAGGATCCGGAGAAGCTGATCAAGCTCATGATCCGCGAGATGGAGGACACGCTCGTCGAGATCAAGGCCTCGTGCGCAGGGGCGATGGCCACCAAGAAGAAGATCGGGCGGGATCTCGAGCAGGCCCGATCCCTGGCCAAGGAATGGGCCGATCGGGCCCAGTTGGCCGTGGACAAGGGGCGCGAGGATCTCGCGCGGGAAGCGCTCCTCGAGAAGCGGCGGCACACGGAGCGCTCCGAGGCGCTCGAGAACGAGCAGACGCAGTGTGACGCGTTGGTTGAGCAGTACCAGGCTGATATAATGCAGCTTGAGGACAAACTGGCGATGGCGCGCGAGAAGCAGCGCATTCTGATCCAGCGGCACATCCACGCGGAACGCAAGAAGCGGGCGCAAACCGAGATTCGGCGGGCGGACATGTCGAACGCGTTGGCCAAGTTCGAGACCTTCGAGCAGCGGATCGATCGCATGGAGGCCGAGGCGGACTTGGTGAATCACGGGCGCAAGCCGACCCTGGACGAGGAGTTCGGGCGGCTCCGGGGCGATGAGGAACTCGAGAAGGAGCTCGAGGAACTGAAGTCGGCCTCGAAGGGCTCCGCCAAGAAGGAATCGTGAGGGCCCAGGGAAACGCGCGGGGCGCGTGGGCGACAAGGGAGTGACGGCGAATGAGTTGTCTGGGACGATGCATCCTGATAGGGCTTCTGCTGCTGGTGTGCATTCCGGTGGCGCTGAGCGTGATACTCAGCGTGGCGTCCATCGCAGTGCCCTCCGTTGCCCACAGCTACGGCGAGGCGATCACCGACCTGACGGGGTTGCAGCGGAACTCGGCGTTTCTGATTCCGGCTTTTGGGCTCAGCCTCGCGCCGTTCCTGTTCCTCATCCTCGTCATCTACGCCCTGGTTCGCCTCCTCAAGAGCGAAGCCCCGACTTCCCGTGAGAAAGCCGACATGAACGCCGACGAGAGCCGGATGATCCAGGAGTTGTATAACGGGTTCTCGCGCATGGAAGATCGAATCGAGGCCCTCGAGACGATCCTCATCGATCGGCAGCGGGCCGGCCGGCGCTGAGCCGAATGGGCGCAAATGGCGATGTGGGACGCGCGAGTTCCCGGAGGAATGGACGATGATTGGTGTGTTCGCCATGGGCATTGCTGAGTTGTTGGTTCTGATCCCGATCGTGGTGATCTTCGGCGCGATGATCCTGGCCGTCGGCGCGCTTCTGCGCGGTTCGCGGCGACATGGCGGCCCCGAACTCCGCGCGGAGGAGACGCGGACGATCCAGGAGATCCACAGCGGCCTGGCGCGGATGGAGGAGCGCGTCGAGGCGCTCGAGACCTTGCTGCTTGATCGCGAGAGAAAGGCGGAGACGCGATGACGCGGGGTGATGCCGGTTCGAGGTGGTGCACACGCCGGGCGAGGCCCGCACACGCCCGAGGAGGAACGGACATGACGCTGGAGGGCAGGGAACGGCCGTCGGGACTCTATCGTTCGCGGAACGGCATGATATTCGGGGTGTGCAGGGGCGTGGCCGAATACCTGGACTTCTCGGTATTCTGGTGCCGCGTGATCGCCGTAGCATGCTTCCTCTTCTCGGGCCTGTGGCCCGCGGCCGGCGTATACGTGCTCGCGGCGTTGCTGATGAAGCCCGAACCCGTCGTGCCCTTCCAGCAGGAAGACGATCGGGAGTTCTACGATTCCTACATGAATTCGCGCGGGCTGGCCATTCACCGGCTCAAGCGCACCTTCGACAACCTGGATCGCCGGATCCGGCGAATCGAGGACATCGTGACCGCACGGGACTATGAATGGGAGAACCGCCTCAACGAGGGCACGGGCGACCACGCCGGCTGAGAGGCGTCCGGGGGGAACTGACAATGGAAACGCACGTCAAGATTCTAGGTATCATCTATCTCGCTCTCAACGCGCTCACCCTCTTGGCGCTGGTAGTCGTCGCCATTATCCTGTTCGGCGTGGGCGGATTCGCCGCGCTCTCGCAGGAGTCGGGTGGGCAGGAAGCCGAGGTTGCCGTTGTCTTCACCGTCCTCGGCGCCATCCTGGGCTGCGTCTGTATCGTGTCCGCACTGCCCGGCATCGCGGCCGGCATCGGGCTGCTGAAGTTCCGGCCCTGGGCGCGCATCCTCGCCATCATTCTTGGCGCCCTCAACCTGCTCAATATCCCCATCGGCACCGCACTTGGCGTGTACACGCTCGTCATCCTGCTCAAACCCGAAGCCGACGAGTTGTTCCGGGCACACCGCTCCGCGTAACCCGCCTCCACGCTCCTGCGTTGCCGAACCGCGTGCTCCGGCCGAATCAAAGGAGCACTGTGCCCGGGACGTCATGGGCGGTGAACCGCAGTTCCCATTCCGCCAGGCCATCGGCGAAGTCCAGGGCGACGCGAATGATGAGGGCGTCGTCGCGGACGTCTTTGGCGAGTCCGTGGCCGCTGGCGTTGACGACGGCGAGGCCCGGCGGCGCCCAGATGAAGACGCTGCCCCGTTCACCGGCGGGCCGGAGAGCGCGGCCGGCAAGGGTGAGGGTGGCGGAATCCCAGCGGCATTGCTGGATCTCCATCTCTCCCATGGTGACGTGCATGTCGGTGCCAATGAGCGCCGGCGCGCCGGTGTCCTCGACCAAGCGGAACACGCGCACGCTGCGCGGCGCGACATAGGCAGTGAACCGCGTGCTGACCCGGCCGATGTACTCTTCGTTCCAGAACTCCCACGCGAGGATGTCCGCCTCCGGGCTCAGGCCGAGGGCGCCCATCTCGATCGTCTGGGTGAGGGGCTCCTCATCCATGTTGTATACGGCCACCACATCGAACCGGCCCCAAGGCGCATCGATTCGGCGATGGAAGAGCTTGGGGTAGTCGGGGGCCACGGCGTCCCACAGGTCGATGGGCACGGCGACGTGGCGCGGGCGGGGGAGGGTCTTCTTGACCAGGGCGAGCCGCTCCGTGTCCATGCCGCCTACATCGTCGCCGATCATGCTGCCGGCGCCGCTGAGGGCATGGATGGTCGCGTGAATTCGTGCGTCGGACAGGGAGAGCGGCTTGTCGACGGTAAGCACGTTGCCGGAGTCGTTGATGTACAGCCTGCGGTGGGTGTACCAAGCAGTGGCTTGGTTGATGAGGGCGCGCCGGGCGGGGTTCCATTCTCCGGTGCGGTTGATGGCGGACGTGGCCGGGTAGAACCAGCACCCGGGCATGATGGACCGGCCTTCGCCGAAGTCGTTGCCGACGCGCGCGGCGTCCACCATGCCCGCGTTGTGGATCGACGGCCCCGAACTGGACAGGAAATAGGTGTCGTCGCCCGCGGCGTCGCGCACCACGGAGAGCGCCCGGTGGTACGCTTCGGGCCCGGCCACGAGGGAGCGGTCATGATGGGCCGCGTACGGATAGCGGCTCGTGAGGCCCGCGCCCGCTTCGAGGAAATCGATCATGTAATAGCGGACGCCCCAGCGCCGGTACGTCTCGAAGGTGTCCTTGAGCCAGGCGTGGGTTGTGGGATGGCTGGGATCCAATGCGTAGACACAGGGCCGCTGCCCGGCGGGCACTGTGCCTCCCTCACCGTAGCGCCATTCCGCTTGGACCACGAGCCGGGCGCCATCGGCGTCGCGCAGCAGGGCGTCGTCGAAGGCGGCCACCGTCTCCTCCAGGGCCGAGCAAAGGTAGAACACAGCACACCAGAGCCCCCACCGGAACCCCATCTCGTGGAGCCGGGCCGCGAGGAACTCGGGGCCGTCAGGAAAGGCCGCCGCATTCCAGTTGAGCCAGTTGCCCGGGTAGCCGCCGTCGATGTTGCCGATGGATACCCAGACGTAGTCCACGCCGAAGCCGTGGAGCCGTTCGCGGATGGCCGTGCAGTTGCGCAACACGATGTCCTGGTAGGTTTCGTCCGCCGTGAAGGGATCCAGCCAGGCCCAGCCGAGCCAGCCGATGGGTGCGTCTTCCCAGTCGCGGGCGTGGCAAAGCGCTGCGGCGGAATCGGCCCAGGCGACCAATTGAGCGCCGGGATCGGCTCCCACGGCCAGGATGAAGCGTTCCACCGGCGTCTCCGCGCCCGGGCCCAGTTCCCAGCCGGCGAAATCGCAGAAAGCCCTCAGTCCAGTGAGGCCTTGCCCGGGTTCATAGTCGAACTCGACCTCCGTGTCCGCCCGGCGGAACGTGAGGAATCCCACCTGAAACGCCCGGTTCTGCGTCCGGTTGTAGAACTGGAATTTGACCTTGCTCGTTGTCGGCGTTTCGTCCTCGTCGACCCGCCGGACAGGACGGGTGGACAGGCTCCCCGTCAACCCCAGGCAGACGAGGTCGTCCGACGGGCCCGCGAGCCTCTCGGGCACGGCGTCATGCATGACCCAGGCCTTGCCGAGTGCGATGGGGCCCTCCGAGCAGTTGCGCAATGTGGAGGCAACGACGAGCGAGCCGGCGCCCGGTCTGGCGTGAAGCGTCCACTCAAGCGCCAGGTCGACGAAGCGATACCGCACACAGAACGTCCCATCCTCGTGCCATTCCGTCCCCGCCGGCGCGCCGCGCCGGATCGCGCCGTCCGCTTCAATGGCGACGCCCCAGTCTCGGAGGGCCCAGTCTCGCCCCGCCACATGAAGGGCCCCGGTGCGCTCGTTGAGGGAAACCTGCCACGCGCGGGCGGCATGTTCGGTGGGCATGTCTGCACTCCTTCTGTCGGCGTCCGCGTCTCGTTGTGCCTCCGGTTCGGGCCGGAATCGCCCGCCCGGGCGCGGTTGGAGGATCACGATATCAAGGCATTGGCCGGTTTTCAAAGGGCCGCGCGGCAGGAGAGGCAGCGGAGGCTTGACTTCTACTACATCTTGTAGTAGAATCCAACTACAGAACGTAGTAGGCGGCGCAGAACCAACCAAAAAACCGGAGACCTGCCGTGGGCGCTCATCGTTCTCCTGTCAGCGAAACGGAACTCGAAGTGCTGAAAGCCCTGTGGGGCCACGGACCGGCCACGGTGCGCGAACTGGCCGGGGTGTTGCGCGAACAGGGCCGGGAGTGGGCCTACACCACCGTACAGACACTGCTCAACCGGCTCCAGGGCAAGGGGTATCTCGACGCCGACACCAGCGGAGTCGCCCACGTGTTCCGGCCGGCGGTGAACCGCGAGTCCTTTTTGCGGCAGCAACTCGCCGACTTGGCGGACACCGTGTGCGGGGGCACGGCCACGCCGCTGGTGATGGCCCTGGTGGACGGCAACCGGCTCTCGCGCGAGGAACTCGCTCAACTCCGGCGCCTGCTCGATGAGAAGACGGGCGGCGCGGACAGCAAGGGACAGAAGAAGGAGGGGACGGGGCAATGAACGCATTGATTGTGCAACACCTGGCAACCACGGCCATCCTGGCGCTGCTGGTGGCGGGCATCTGCCGCGTATTGCGGCCCGGCCCCGCCCTGCGGCACGCCCTCTGGGTGGTGGTGCTCGTCAAACTCCTTGTCCCGCCGGTGGTGGCGTGGCCGTGGGCCGTGCCGCTGGCGGGGAACGATCCGGCGGCCCGGATGCCGGCCGGGGCGCCGGCCGGGGCGCCGGCCGCGACGACGGCCGAGGCCCCTCCGGCGGAGACGCTTCCGCCGCCGACGGTGCCGGGGCCGATGGAAGTCCGCTCGGCCGCTTCCCCCCCGCCCCCGCCGGTGACGCGGGCGCGCGGTGGCATCTCTGCGGCGACATGGGGCCGGGCGGCGTTGGCGGCATGGGCATGCGGCGCGGCGGTGCTGGCGTTGGTTCATGCGGCCCACATCCTGCGATTCCGCTCGATGTTCGCCGTGCGACGGGACGCGCCCGAGTTCGTCACACGGGCCACCGCGGAGCTCGCGCGGCAATTCGGGGTGCGTGCGCCCGAGGTGTCCGTCGTCGAGGGGGCGGGCTCGCCGCTGTTCTGGAACCTGGGCAAGCCGCGGCTGATCCTGCCGTCGGCGCTGGTGGCGTTCCTGGAACGAGGCCGCATGAACGGGGTGATCGCCCATGAACTCGCCCATCTCAAGCGCCGCGATCATTGGGTGCGCTGGATCGAGATGGTGGCGGGCTGCGTGTGGTGGTGGAATCCGGTGTATTGGATCGCGCGGCGGCAGTTGCGCGAATCGGCCGAATTGGCCTGCGACGCGTGGGTGGTGTGGGCGCTGCCCGAGCACCGGGAGGACTACGCCAAGACGCTGCTCGAAGTATCGGAACTGGTGTCGTGTCATGCGGCGCCCATCGCCGCGCTCGGCATGAGCGCCGGGGCGTACCGCAGCTTTGAAAGGAGACTCACAATGATCCTCGAGGAATACGTGCCCCACCGGGTGCCGGCCCGAGCGCTGGCCGCGATTATGGTGCTCGCCCTTGCCGTACTGCCCGGATGGGCCCAGGAAGCCGCGCCGCCTGCCGGCGATGCGCCGCCTGCCGCTGCCGCGCCCAAGGCGAATGCCGACGTTCCCCCGCCGCCGCCCCCACCCACGCCGGCCGTGGACGAGGAACTGGCCCAGGCCCTCGACTCGCCCGTGTCGGTGGAGTTCACGGAGTGCCATGTCGAGGATATCCTCAAGTTCATCCGTGACTACGTCTCGGTGAACTTCTCGCTCGACTACCGTGTCGTGCGGCCGCAAGCCGCACCCGAGGAGGCCCCATCGGCAGCCGAGCCGGGCGGTGGCGAGCAGTACGCGACAGATGGGGTGCTCCCCTACATCAAGCTCGATGACGTGCGGCTCAAAGACTGCCTGAAGGCAATCCTGATTCCGCTGAATCTGGACTACTCCGCCCAAGGCTCATTCATCTGGGTGTCGACGCCGGAACGGATCAAGTCCGAGCCCTTCTACGAGCCGGCCGTGCCTGCCGGGCAGGAGGAACTCGGCGAGATACTCGAGTCTCCGGTATCAATTGAGTTCGACGAGGAGCATATCGTCAACGTGTGCCAGTTCATCTCGGATTACTCGGGATTGAACATCGCCTTCGACTACCGCGTGGTGCCGGCACCGAAGCCCAATCCGCCCGAGGGGGCGCCACCGGTGGAAGGGGATCTCGCAGGCGGCTATCTCCCGGCCGTCAGGCTCGCCGACATCCCCCTCGCCCAGGCCCTCCAGGCCATCCTCCGGCCCTTGGATCTGTATTACGCCGTCGGGCCGGGCTTCATCTGGATCAGCACGCCCGAGGGGATCCGGCAGAGCCCCTTTGCACCGGCCCAGGACGCCGCGGGCGGACAAGCGGCGGCGCCCGCGAAGGACACACGCTACTACTACTACGGGGCCAAACCGAAGGAATGATGGCCCAGGCGCGGCCTGATCTCGCCGAGGCGGGAGCGGGCAGCTTTCAGCGCGGGGCCTCTTGCAGGCGGCGGAACGCGGCCAGCGGGCACGTGACGCTCGTCATGTAGACGGGGTTCTGGCGATGGTTGCCGTCGGGGTGCATGCACTCCCAGGGCGAGCCGAAGTCGGGCCCTTGCCGGAAATCGCCCTCCCGCAGTTCGGCGATGTAATCGCGGGCGAGTTGGGCTGCCAAGGCCCGATCCACCTGGGCGATGGCGTAGCACACCCAGCCGGTGGGCGTGTTCCAGTAAGCGCCGTTCTGATAGCGGTTCTTGGGGGCGCCGCTGACTTCCCAGGCGGTGGACTCGCTGAAATCATCCGTCGTGGGCACGTGGCGGATGTTGCCGCGCCAAGCGATGGCGCCCTCGCGGCAGGCGCGCGCGAGGGCCTCGCAGGCCGCCCGTTCGGACGCCGGCTCGAGGGCGCCTACGTACACGGCGAAGGCCGTGCCCCACACGTCCGGTTGCCCGCTCTTGCCCGTTGATGCGCGGAACAGGCCGCTCTCGAGGGGAAACGTCTCACCGATGGCCCGGCGCAGGCGCACGGCCTCGGCGCGGTAGGATTCGGCCTTGCCGGCCCGGCCCGAACCCTCGGCGAGTTCCGCGAGTTCCTGGGCGGCGCGGAACTTGAGCACCGAGCAGAAGAACAGCTCGCCCGTATGGGTGATGACGTCGACGAAGCCGAAGGTGACGCCACGGGCGTCGTCATCCGCGTACACGAGCCCGGTATCGGCGCGGTGGGGGGGCATGCGGAAGGCTTCTTCGAGGCGCTGGAACAGGGATTTGCCGCGGACGTCCCGTTCGAGGATGGCGCGATCGCCCGTATCGCGCACGTAGACGGCCGCCATGTTGATGAAGAAGGAGGCGTCGTCGAGGGAGGGCAGTTTGCCCCAGGCCGGGCCGCCTTGCCCTTCATGATCTTCGAGCGTGCCGGGGTAGAAGATGGGTTTGTTGCCGAAGCTGATGTGATCGGGGATCGAGCCCGGCGTCACCACGCTGCCGCTGGGCAGGGGCCATTCCTCATCCTGCTGGTGGGCGGCGGTGAGCAGCAGCATGTGGCGCTGCTCGTCGTGGGTGACAAGGCCCGATTCGAGCGACATGGCGTAATCGCGGATCCAGAAGGCCGGGTAGCAGGCACGTCCGCCCGGGCGGATCACGGTGCCGCCGGTGGTGTTCGGGCCGATGCCGCCCACTTTCGCGCCGGGCGCCACCCGCGACGCCTCCACGACGGCCGCGGCGAGTTCTGCAAGAAATCGCATGTCTTCCTGGGACACAATGCCCGGCTCGGTTGGCTGTGTATTCATATCCGCCCCGATTCCCATGGTGATGGCTGTCAGTATTCCGATTGCGTTCAGCACGATAGGCGCCTCCTCTCCGGACATTGTACAGGACGCCGCGCCGCGGGTGGAAAACCGGGCACACCTCTTGTACTATGGCGCGAGATGCCCAAACGCACGGGAGGAGACGAACGATGGCTATCAACCTGATGAGTACATTGAAGGGGTCGCTGCTGGAGGGGTTCTTCCCGGAAGGGTGGGATCTCGACGCGCTCGACAAGTGCTGTTCGCGGCCGCCGGAGACCATTGGGAAACGGGAAACCTGGTGGAACAAGCGGTTCGAGCCGGTGGCGTGCGAGTCGCTGGCCGATTTCGACATGATGATGGGCCACGAGATCGCCCTCGATATTGCCAACGCCAAGAAGGCGAAGAAGCCGTTGATCTTCATCCTGCCCGTGGGCCCCATGGGTATGTATCGATGGGCCGTCTACTTCCTCAAGGAATGGAACGTGTCGTGCAAGCACGTGCACGGCTTCAACATGGATGAATGGAGCGACGGCACCGGCAAAACGCTGCCCGCGAGCGATCCGGGCGCGTTCCAGAACGCCATGGAAGGCGCGTTCTACGGCCCCTTGGGCAAGCTCACCGTGCCGAAGAGCCAGCGCCATTTTGCCACCAAGGCCTCGCTGCCGAAATACGGCGATCAGATCCGCGCCCTCAAGAAGAAGGGCGGCCGCCTCGTGACGGTGTTCGGCATCGGCCGGGTGTGCCACATCGCGTTCTGGGAGCCCCATTTCGCGGCCGAGTTCAAGTCCGTGCGGGAATGGAAAGCGCAGGATTACCGGCTCGGCGCGCAACTCCATCCGCTCACCATCGAGCAGAACGCCATCACCAGTTTCAAGAGCCGCACGACCCTCGTGCCCACCCGCGCCAACACCGTCGGCCCGGGCCTGTTCCTGAAATCCGATCGCATCATCGGCGGCGCGGACGGCGCCCTTGGCCGCGGCATGATGTGGCAGGGAATGTCGCTCTGGGCCACGCTCCATCACAAACCCACCCCGTGGATCCCGAGCACCTTCATGCCCACGCTGGCCGGCCGCCTCTTCTTCCTCAAAGAACTCGCCGGCCCGCTCGAGGCGGAATGTAATTAGCCGTGTCCGTCGTCCTGGTGGGCCATGAGCGGCATGGCCAGGAATGGACGCAGCAAAAATGGGACTGACGCAAGCGGAGACGCGTCCACAGGACGCGGCGTAGACGTGTCTGCCCCTCTTCTTGCGCGAAGCACACCGCCAGCACAACCCCGACAGAACCGCCGCCCAGTAGTCGCCCGGGGCGTCCCGCACAGCGCGCGGGATGCCCCGGGGTGCTATCTGACACCGGCAGAGGCTGCCATGAGGGGCGTGTCTTGTGCCGCCCCTTCAGGGCTCGCGTCTTTGCCTTTTGCTACCCAGGGCGCCGGCCTCGTGCGTCCGCTGGACGCACGCGCCCTCTGCCCTGGGCTGTTATGTGCGCGCCCGTTGGGCGCGGGGACGCCGAGGCACGGCACCGGGCGGCCGACAAGCCCGCCTTGCTTCGGCAAACCTCGTGTCCGGACTGGTGTGCGCGGCCGATGGGCGCGGGTGACGCCGTCAGACACCCCACGACTTCGGGCCGGAGGTGCCGTGCGCCCGGCGGGCGCGGGCGACGCCGAGGCCATGACGCGCGCCGACTGGGAGGAGGCCCGCAGGCAAGTCCACCAGCGCCTGGGGGAGCGCCGGTGACATGCCCGGTGACGTATTCATCCGGCCGCAGGCCAAGGCGATGTCCTTGAACAGGCCCTCTGCGTCGGGCAGGACAGGCCCGTCGCCGCCGAAGGCTTCCTCGACGCCGTCGAGCATGCGTGCGCTGCCCTCGCCGATCTGCCCGAGATGGGCGCGCCGCGCCATTTCGACAGTCCGGCCCTGTGCGGGGTGCACATGTGGTGCATCCGCGGATTCGAAAAGCACCTCATCTTCTATCGCCCCCTCGACACCGGTATCGACGTCATCCGCGTTCTGCACGCTGGCCGCGATATCCCGAACACCATCATCGAAGACGTGAACGCCTGACGGGGCTCGCCCCTTCGGGGCATCGCCGGGCGCGTGTGATCGCGCCGCTGAAGTGTGCCGTCCGCGGCCCCGATGGGGAGACTGTGCGCTTGTGGCCCAGCCGGGAAGCTGGGGACATCCATGATAGGTAGAAGTCAATAGGCAGCCTGGGGATGAGTGAGAATTGCCCTCGTGCGGTCTTGCTTCCCGGCGCGCGCTCCGCATAGGATGGCTGTCGAGTTGAACTCTCTTTCCGTGGCGCTGCAGCCGGAACGCAACCGCGTTCGCGTGTGGAGGAATGCCATGTCGAGGAGGATGTTGACGGGGATCGCGCTGTCGGCTCTTGTGCTACTCGGGCCGGGCGTGAGCCCTGCCGGGGCGCAGGGAGCGGCGCAGGGAGCGGCGCAGGGAGCGGAACAACCGGAGGAGCAGACCATGCCCATCCCACCAGCGAGACGGCAGCCTGAGGAGTTCGAGCGCGAGGTGGCGGCCCGGGGCGGGCGCGTGGACTTCGTGTTCGAGGACGATCGCCCGTTTGCCCAGTGCCATGCGTCCACGGTGGTGGAGGTTGGCAACGGCGACTTGCTCTGCGCCTGGTTCGGCGGCACCGCCGAGAAGGATCCCGACGTCGGAATCTGGCTGTCGCGCTTTCACGACGGCCGGTGGGCGGCGCCCGTCGAGGTCGCCAAAGTCAAGGAGATGGCCCACTGGAATCCCGTGCTCTTCCGCGATCCGGAACGGGGCGTGTCCCTGTTTTTCAAAGTCGGGCCGGATGTCCCCACCTGGCAGACGTACTGGATGACGTCTACGGACGAGGGCGCCACCTGGAGCGAACCCCGCGAACTGGTGCCGGGCGACGTGGGCGGCCGGGGGCCGGTGAAGAACAAGCCCATCATCCTCGCGGACGGGGCGTGGCTCGCCCCGGCTTCGACGGAACTGGACGGATGGAAGCCCTTTGCGGATCGCTCCGAAGATGGCGGCGTCAGCTGGGCGCGCAGCGCGGATTTCGCCATCGATCCTGCCACGATCCCCGGCATCGGGGGCATTCAGCCCACGTTCTGGGAAGCGCCTCCGGGGCACGTGCACGCCCTCTTGCGGACGGCGGGGGGTGTGATCGGCCGTGCCGACTCGACGGACAGCGGCCGGACGTGGAGCGCCGTACGCCCGAGCGAATTGCCGAACAACAACAGCGGGCTGGATGCCCTCGGCCTCGCCGACGGCCGCGTCGTGCTCATCTACAACCCGGTCAGCGCCAATTGGGGCGCGCGGACGCCGCTCACCCTTGCGGTGTCGCGCGACAACGGCGCTACCTGGGAGAACGCCGCCCACCTCGAGACGGAGCAGGGCGAGTACTCGTATCCGGCCATCGTGGCGGGCGATCAAGGCATCGTGGTCACCTACACGTGGAAACGGGAGCGCGTCCGCTGCTGGCAGATCCCCCTCGGGGCCTTGGACTGAGCGGCCGCTATCCTTCCCGCTTCGCAGGGGCGTAGGCGATGGATGTCTGGATCGGGTATCCGCAGGTGCATCCGGAGCTCGCCTCCGGGATGAGCACGAGGCCGCCGGCCGGGATGATGTTGATCCAGCAGCCGGGGCGCGATACCTCGTTGATGCGCCGGGGCCCCTGTCCCGGGCGCAAGTCGTACATCCAGGGGTTGTGCCCGCGCCAGAACAGGCCGGAGGCGCAGGCCGACACGCCCCCGCATCCGTGGCCCCGGCGATCGAACTTCCAGTCATCCAGCCGCCGGCCGCTCCCGAGGTCGTACGCGTAGGGCCATGCGTACGCGGTGCTGCCGACAATGGTCGGGTGGCGGTTGTACTCGCCGTGTCCGCCCCGCAGCGGAAGATCCGTCTCGTGATCCGCCGCCCAGCGCAACTGGCCGGTGCCGGCATCGAAGGCGTAGTAGTGGTAGTGAATGCACTGCCCGGGCGCCGTCTCGGCAATGGCGGCGTATCCGCTCGAACGGACGCCTTCTCCGCCATCGATCTTGGAGCCACTCAACAGCAGAACGCCGTCCGCGTAGCTGAGATAGGCGGGCTGCTGGAGATTGAGCAGATCCACCGGCTCTCGATAGGCGATATGCCCGGACTCGAGTTCCACGGCAACGAGGTACTGCGTGCCCGCCGCCGTCAACGCCCGCATGGGCAGGCGGCCCGTCTCATCGGCACAGGCCGCGGGGCTCTCCGATTCGATGAAGTAGAGCCGTCCGCCGCCGGCCGTAAGGGTGGTGTCCACGATGCGGCCCTGCCCGTACGTCCACCGGGCCGCGCCGGTGCCGGGTTCCGCGGCGAACACGTAGCGGCTCAAGGCGACTTTCATGTTCGGATACCACAAGGGCTGTCGATCCAACTCGGCCTCGCGCGTGATCTCCCGGTAGGAGGCGCCCCGCGTGCGTGCGCTGCCCAGGAGGAGTTCGCCCACGCGGGCCAGGTAACCCCACTCAAGAGCCGAGGCGTCCCCGTGGGGTGGCAGCGTGAAGGCGTCGCGCCCATGGCCCGTAGCGACGTCGAACCGGAGGCACTGATCGCCGACGGCGAGGTATAGGAACGCCTCGTCGACAACCATGTTGCTCGAATCCAGGAACACGCCGGCCCGGCGCGAGCCGGGGATCTCGGCCTGCCAGAGGGCGGCGCCGTTGTACGCATCGACGGCGTACACGACTTCGTTGCCGGGAATGAAGAGGCGTCCGTCCTTGTAGAGCGGGGGCACGTTGCGGAAATGGCGGTCCATCATGCGGCGAGGCCCGGGCCGGCCGAACCACTGGAGCGTGAGCGGCGCGCCCACGCGCGTGTCGCCGCTGCACGCGGTGTTGCCCGGCTCGGCGTAGGTGTGCGTCCATTCCCCGGCCCCGGGCAGGGCGCCGCGGCGGGCGGTGCCCCAGCACCGCACCCGGCTGTCATCGCCCTCCTCAGCCACGGCCCAGCCGGGAAGCACGCCCGAGGCCCATTCGTCGAGCAGGGGTCCGTCTGCGGCGGGGACGACGGCGGTGCCGCCGCATGGGCGCAACACCCGCAACACCTCGTCGGCCGGGGTAGCCGGGACGGCGGACGACAGCAGCGTCTGTTCCGACACCACGAGGTTGGCCACGCGATCGCCGAAGGGCAGCAGGTCGAGTGGGCCGTTGTGGATCGAGACACACGTCCCGTAGAGGCCGGTGGCGCGGAGAATACGGCGGGCCTCGGCCACCTTGCGCGGATCTTCTTCAATGCCGATCACCGTGAAGTGCGAGCGTTTGGCGATTTCGTATGCGAGACGGCCATGGCCGGCTCCGAGCACGAGGCAGTAGCCTTTGTCCGTGCCCGCGGCCTTCAATGCCTCTTCTGCCGCCCGGCGATACAGGCCGCCGTGC
>JAFGTL010000741.1 GCA_016934125.1 Candidatus Hydrogenedentota bacterium | reverse complement strand
GTCGCTGATCTGCTCGGCGAGGTGGCGGAGGCGCTGCCCCATCTCCTCGATCTCTTCCTCGCGGCCCATGACGGTAAACAGCACGGCGAACAGGCCGAGGAGCAGGCTGAGCATGCCGATCCACCGGGCGAGCGTTTTGGCCTGCTCGGGGACTTCGGAGAAATCCACCACGTTACTGGACAGGTGGGCGACCGTCACCATCGCGCCGACGATCAACAGGATGACGCCGAGGATCAGCACCACGCGCTGATAGCCTCTGCTGTAGACACGGGCAAGCAGATTCCCGCCGACAAACAGGGGCGCCGCCACCGAGATGAGCACAACACTCACCTGAAGGACGGGGCTCGTGAACTGCTTGGCGAACAGAATCCCCCCCAACCCGAGCACAATCGGGATCAGATACAGGGGAAACCCTTCGTGTCCGTGCTTCCCTTTGGCCACGCCACTACCTCTCGGTCGCCCGCTTCTTCGGGCCGCTCAGCCGCGCAATGGCCTCGCCGGCCAGTTCATCGCAGCGCTCGTTGAACCACTCGCCGGAATGGCCGCGGATCCAGCGCCATTCGACGTCGTGGCGTGCGATCAGCGCATCCAACTGCTGCCACAGGTCGACGTTCTTGAGGCCACCGCGTTTCCGCTGCCATCCGTTTCGTTTCCAGGCCGGGAGCCAGGCCGTGATGCCCTTCTGGAGGTACTGCGAATCCGTGTAGACCACCACGCGGCACGTGCGCTTCAGGCTTTCCAGGGCGCGCACCGCGGCGGTCAGTTCCATCCGGTTGTTGGTGGTCTGGGGCTCGCCGCCGGACAGTTCCTTCGTGATGTCGCCATACACCAGCACCGCGCCCCATCCGCCCACGCCCGGGTTGGGCACGCATCCGCCATCCGTGTAGATCGTCACGGTTCTACCGTTCGTAGTCAATCGCAATCTCCTCCGTGGAGCGCCATTATACCAAGTCCCTGCGGCGGTTACAGGGCGGTGTCGGCCGTGGCCGAGGGCGTCGGGGCTGGAATGCGCGCCCGGCGGCTGACGAACACGACGAAGTAGAGTCCGCCGAGGACGAGGGCAAGGCCGGCGCCCACGTTCCAGGAGATGGACTCGCCGAGCCAGACTGCGGCCAGCACGGCGGCCAGGGGCGGCTTGAGAAAGGCGACGCTCGCGGCCTGGGTGGCCTCGACGCGCTCGAGTCCGGCGAAGTAGCAGTAGTAGGAAACGCCGGTGGCAATGGCGCCGAGGTAGAGCACGGGAACCCAGAGGGCCTCGAGTTCTGCGAGCGTCGAGGCCTCCCCTTCGATGAGCATGACGGGCGCGAGATAGGCCGCGCCGAACAGAATGCACAAGGAGATGAAGGGCAGGCCGGCGAACCGGCCCGCGACGCGCTTGACGATAACGGTGAACACCGAGAACGACGCGGTTGAGGCAACGGCGAAGACGAGGCCGGACAGCGAGAAGGTGGCCGAGGGTTCGCTGGTGGCCAGCACGACAATACCCAGGAACCCAAGGATGACGCCGAGCACCTTGGGACGGGTGAGGGGTTCGCGCAGAACGACCACGGCCAGCACCATGACGAGGAGCGGCATGGTGCCCCACACGGTGGCCACCACAGCCGCCCCGGCCCGATCCAGCGCATACTGGATGGCGATGCTGGGGATGAACACGCCGATGACGGCCATCCAGGATGCGTGGAGGAGGATCCGCCGGGTGAGCCGAAGGCCTTTGCGGCGCAACACGAAAGGCAGCACCGCGCCCAGGCACAGTCCAGCCAGAATGAAGCGGGCGCCGGCGAGTTGAATCGGGGTGATCCTGTCGACGATGGTGCGCACGACGACTTCGATGGTGCTCCAGAGCGCCGTAGCCGCGACGACGAGGACAAGACCGATTCGATTGGACTTCGTCAACAGACTCTCCGTTGGGATACCGCGCGCCGGCGCGGATTCGGCTACTGCTCGGCGGCAAGCCGGGCCAGCAGCTTGACGGCCTCCTCCTTGCCGTATTTCCGGGCCGCTTCGGCCGGCGTGAGCCCGAGGGCGTTCCGGGCGTCGAGGTCGGCACCCCGTTTCCCGAGATAGTGAACCATGGCCAACCGCTCGTGGATGGCGGCCACATGGAGCGGCGTGTCGCCGAAATCGTCGCGGGCTCGCAGATCGGCCCCCGCCTCGAGCAACTGCTCGGCCCGCTTGCGCACACAGTACCAGGCCGCGAGGTGGAGGGGCGTCAGGCCTGTAGTGTCGGCGGCGTTCACGTCGGCCCCGCGCTCGAGGAGGAGCGCCACGGTTTCCTCGCTCCCGCTGGTGACGGCCATGTGGAGCGGCGTCTTGCCGAGGTCATTCACGGCATTGGCCAAGGAAGGATCTGCGTCAAGCATGGCGCGCACGGCGTCCACGTGGCCGCGGGCGGCTTCATCGTGGATGCTCTGGCCGCACCCACCGGCAACGCACACGACGGCCAAGGCCATTGCCAGGCCCATGCTGCGCCGCCGGGCGTTCCCCACACCCCGGGCACGATGGTCCACGGGTGCCATGCCTAGTTGGCGCCGCCGGCCGGCGCGGCCTCGTCCTGGGGCTTGGCCACCCATTCGCCGCCGGCGTCGATGTTCTCGGGGGTGAACACGCGGGAGGCGAGCACGATCTCCTTGGGTACCTCCTGGCCGTTGAGGATGGCGAGGGCCGTCTCGATGGCCTCCTTGCCGCCGGTGGGGTATTCGAAGCAGGCGTCGAGGATGCCCTGCTTCACGTAGGCCTGTCCCTCATGGACGAGGGCGTCAATGCCCACGAACAGGATGTCGGCCTCGCGGCCTGCCGCGCGGGCGGCGAGGTAGGCGCCGTGCGCGGCCGGATCGTTGTGGCCGTACACGAGATCGATGTCGTCGAACCGGGCCAGGGCCGATTCCATCTCCTTGCGGGCGTCGGGCTCGAGCCATTTCATGTCCGCCTCGAAGATCACGTTGATTTCAGAGCCCGCAATGCCTGCGCGGAACCCCGAGTTCCTGTCCTGCCCGGGCGTGCTCGTCATCAACCCCTTCAATTCGACGACGTTGCCCTTTCCGCCGAGCGCGCGGACGATCCACTCGCCGGCGGCGCGGCCGATCTTCTTGTTGTCGGCACCGATGAAGCAGGTGTACTGATCGCCGATCACGCGCCGGTCGAGCACGATCACCGGGATGCCGGCCTGGTAGGCCTTCTCAACCGGGGGCGTGAGCGGCTGGGCCTCTTTCGGGCTGATGATGAGCACATCCACGCCGGAACCGACGAATTCCTCGACATGGGCGCGCTGTTTGAGCGTGTCGTTCTGGGCGTCCTTGAACACGACGCGGATCTCGGGGTGCGCATCGGCCGCGGCCTTGATGTCCGCATTCATCTGGACGCGCCAGGGCTCGTTGAGGTTGCACTGGCTCATGCCGATCCTCCACGACGGCGCTCCGGCCGGGGCGGCCTGTTCGGACGGCCCCGTTGCGCCGGGCTCCGGGGCCGGCTCATCCGCCGGTGAGCAGGCACCCCCTCCCAGAACCAGCAGGATCGAAACCGCGCACGCGGCGCAGATGAGTCTCATCCGCTTCATGATACCGTCTCCCTCCTGCGGCGCCCGTTGCTGCGGGAGCGCCCGGTAGTCTACTTCTTGCTGCGTTGGAGCAACACGGCCACGATGACGATAGCGCCGGTCAGCATGAGCCGGTTCGCTTCGGGCACCGCGTTGATACTCAGAACCTTCTCGAGATATCCGATGGTGAGGGTACCAAGAAGGGTGAGCAGGACGCTACCCCGGCCGCCCATCAGGTTGGTGCCGCCGATCACGACGATGGTGATCGCCGTCAACTCGTACGAGACGCCCGCTTCGGGATCGCCCTGGTATTCCTGGGCGGCCTGGCAGATCCCGGCCACGGCCGCGAACAGGCCGCACATGGCGTAGGCGATGACTTTGACGAGGGCGACGGGCACGCCGGAGAGATGGGCCGACTCTTCGTTGCCGCCGATGGCGAATACGTAGCGGCCGGGCTGGAGGCGCGCAAGAACCAGCCAGGACACGATGACGCACACGAGGAACACGAGGGTGACGACGGCGAGGTTCCCGCCGAGGATGCGGGAGTCGATCAGATCGTATATGCGGGGCATATCGACTGTCTCGAACTGCCCGTCGGGCAGAAGGATGCTTGTCGAGACTTTCTTGCCTCCGGAGAGATACTTGGCGAGCCCGCGGGCGAACACCATCATGGCGAGGGTGGCGATGAAGGGCTGGATGCTGAACCGCGCAATCAATCCGCCGCACACGGCGCCGCATGCAGCGCCCACCATGAGCGCAAGCGGAATGGCCAGCCATGGAGGCCATCCCCAATGAATGCTGAAGATTGAGAACACCACGGCCACCAGCCCGAGCACGCTGCCCACGGAGAGATCGATGCCGCCCGAAATGATGACCACCGTCATGCCGCACGCGAGAATGCCGAAAACGGACGCCTGGCGCAGCATGTCGCGGTGCATGTCCCATCCGTAGAAGGCCCGCTCCCCGTGGAACACGGCGCCGAGGCCGATCACCAACAGCAGCGCGAGCAGGGCACGTGTCAGGGGCTGGCGCAACACACGCAGCAGCCGCCCGCCCATGGCCGCCGCCACGCGCTCCGGCGTGTCTGACGTGTTCGGTTGGCGTTGTGTGTCCGGCATCGTGCTTCACCCATGTCCTGCGCTTCGGGATGGCGCCCCCCCGCCGTTCCCCGCGGCCTCCTTTTTGCCACGGGCCCGGCCGTCTCGGGCGGCTATCCTATCATCGGGCAGTGGGTGACGCAACGTGGCCCGTGCCGCAGGGGAATGAAGGGCCGCGAGGGCGGCGTTTCACTCGGTGAAGCGAGTGGCCGTTCCGTACGAATCGGCCGGGGACGCGAAGGGCGCATATCCATGATATCCTATGTGCGGCGGTTTCTCGGCGGTGCAGGGCGCGCAGGCAGGTTGATACAGGAGATCCGGTGAGATGCGAGTATTCGACGACGCGAGCATGAGTATCGGCAACACGCCGCTCGTCAGCCTCGACAGGCTCGGGAAGGGGCTGCAAGGCAAGGTGCTGGCGAAGGTGGAGGGCCGGAATCCGGCCTACAGCGTCAAATGCCGGGTTGGCGCGTCGATGGTGTGGGACGCCGAGAAACGGGGCGTATTGAAGCCCGGCGGCACGATCGTCGAGCCGACGTCCGGCAACACGGGCATCGCGCTGGCGTATGTATCGGCTGCGCGGGGTTACCGGCTGATCCTCACGATGCCGGAGACGATGAGCGTCGAGCGGCGCCAGATTCTGAAGGCATTCGGCGCGGAGGTGCTCCTCACACCAGGGAGCGAGGGCATGGTCGGGGCCATTCGGAAGGCCGAGGAGATGGTTGCGGAGCACCCGGAGTACTTCCTGCCCCAGCAGTTCAAGAACCCCGCGAACCCCGCGATTCATTTCGAGACGACAGGGCCCGAGATCTGGAATGATACGGACGGGGGCATCGACGTGCTCGTGGCCGGCGTGGGCACGGGCGGCACGATCACGGGGATTTCGCGCTACATCAAGAACGAGAAGAAGAAGCCGATCCTGAGCGTAGCCGTCGAGCCGGCCGAATCGCCCGTGCTGTCCGGAGGCAAGCCCGGTGCGCACAGGATCCAGGGGATCGGGGCCGGTTTCATCCCGGAGGTGCTGGACGTAAGCCTGATTGATCGCGTCGAACAGGTGACAAGTGAAGAGGCCTTCGAGATGTCGCGCCGGTTGGCGCGCGAGGAAGGGTTGATCAGCGGGATCAGTTGCGGCGCGGCCGTGGCGGTGGCGCTGCGGCTGGCCGGACAGGACGAATTCGACGGCAAGACGATTGTGGCGATTCTGCCCGATTCGGGCGAGCGCTACCTGTCGACGCCGCTGTTCGCGGAGTAGGGCGCGGGACACGCCCGCACAGGAGGCCATGCACCATGCCGGAGAAGGGTTATCGGTTGGGCACACTGGCGTTGCACGGCGGGCAGAGGCCGGATCCGGCCACGGGCGCGCGCGCGGTGCCCATCTACCAGACGACGTCGTTCGTGTTCGACGACACGGCGCACGCCGCGCGTCTCTTCGCCCTCGAGGAACCCGGCAACATCTATACGCGCATCATGAACCCCACCACGGACGTGTTCGAGAAGCGCATGGCAGCGCTGGACGGCGGCGTGGGTGCGTTGGCCACCGCATCGGGTTCGGCGGCGGTGACGCTGGCCGCGCTCAATATCGCCAAGGCCGGGCAGAACATCGTGTCGTCCCGCACGCTGTACGGCGGCACGTACAACCTGTTCGCCCACACCTTCAAAGACCTCGGCATCGAGGTTCGATTCGTGGACGCGTCGGATCCGGCCCATTTCGCGGCGGCCATCGACGAGAACACCCGGTTCCTCTATTGCGAAACCATCGGCAACCCGGCCAACGATGTGCCCGATTTCGAGGCGATTGCCGACGTGGCCCACGGCCACGGCATCCCGTTCATGGTGGACAACACGGTGGCGTCGCCGGTGCTGTTCCGCCCGCTCGAACACGGCGCGGACATCGTGGTGTACTCGGCCACGAAGGCGATCGGCGGCCACGGCACGTCCATCGGCGGGGTGATTGTGGACGGAGGCAGGTTCGACTGGAGTAACGGCAGGTTCCCGGAACTCACCGAGCCATCGGAGAGCTATCACGGGATGAAGTTCTGCGATGCCTTCAAGTCCGCCGGCAATATCGCGTACATCCTGAAGGCGCGCGTGACGCTCCTCCGCGACATGGGGCCGTGCCTCTCGCCGTTCAACGCGTTCCTGTTTCTCCAGGGGCTCGAGACGCTCCACCTGCGCGTGCCGCGGCATTCGGCGAATGCGCGGCAGGTGGCCGCGTTTCTGGAAGGGCACCCCGCGGTGGACTGGGTGAACCACCCGAGCCTGAAGAGCCACCTGGACTACGCGCGGGCGCAGAAATACCTGCCGGATGGACAAGGCGCCATCCTCACGTTCGGGATCAAAGGCGGCTACGACGCCGCGGTGAAGTTCATCAACGGCGTGGAACTGGCGTCCCACCTGGCCAACATCCTCGACGCCAAAACTCTCGTGATCCATCCCGCGTCAACGACGCATCAGCAGTTGACGGAGCAGGAGCAGGCCGATGCCGGTGTGACGCAGAACATGATCCGCGTGTCGGTGGGCTTGGAGGACATCGAGGACATCATCGAGGATCTCGAACAGGCCCTGGCCGCGGCGGCCGCGTAGCGGAGCGCAAGCCGCGCTCACTCCTGGTTGTTGCGGCGGGTGACAGTGCCCGCGGAAGTCTCGATGTCGAACGCGCCTTTCTTGCCGTTGCCTCGCAGGTCGCAGTCTTCGACGGTGGCGGTGCCTTTGTCACGCACCCATATGGCCTCGTAAGCGTTCTTGGTGATGGTGCAGCCGCGGATGACAACGTTGGCTTCTTCCTTGATGCTCACACCCGCCTTGCCGTTCGAGTGGATTTCGCAGTCCTCAACGGTGCCGCGGCCTTCCTCGTAGGAGAACACGCCGCTGTCCGTGTTGTCATGAAGGTCGCAGTCCTTCACGGAAGGATTCCCGCCGTCGCTCGTCGATACGCCCGAATAGGCGTTTCCATACACGTCACAGCCTTCGAACACGCCTCGGCCGTTGTCATGGACATACACGCCGCTCTTCTTGCTGTCATGGATCTTGCAGATACGGAGTGTGGGATTCCCGTCTTTGCCGACCTCGACGTTGGAGAACGTATTGCGGAAGATATCGCAGCGCTCGATCAGGCCCTTGCCCTCGCCGTGCACATGGACGCCGCTTTCCTTGCCGTCGTAGATCTTGCAGGTGCGGAGAGTCGGATTCGCGCCTTCCTTGATAGCCACATTGGCCAACGCGTTGCCGAAGATCTCGCAGTCCTCCACCAGTCCGCCACCCCCTTCACTGAAGAGGACGCCGCTTCCCCGGGCGGAATCGTGGATCCTGCACCGGCGGGCAACGATGCGCGCGGATTCTCCGTGAACCTCCACGCACACGATGCCGTCGGAACGGACATCGCAGTCCTCGAGCGTCAGCGTGCCCCCCGTCACCCACACGGGGCCGCGGCTCTCTTCGGTGGCGCGGGCATGGAGTGTCAGGCCGCGCACCGTCGACTCGCCCGCCGTTACCTTGACGCACTGCGTATCGGCAGGCTCGACACGGATCTGATCGCGGGAGCCGTCGCCGTGAATCCGCAGGTTCTTGTCGAGTACCATGCCTTCTTTGTACACGCCCGGCTTCACGATGATCAGTCCGCCCGCTTTGGACGCTCTGACGGCCTCACCGATCGTCTTGTAGTCGCCCCCGCCGGATGCGGACACGATCACACCGGACTCGGCACGCCGGGTGGGCGTCACCCGAACCGCCTCGTCGTAGGACTTCCTGGCCAAGTCATACTGGGCCTTGGCTTTGGCGTAGTCCCCGCCCGCCGACTCGGCGGCCGCCCACGCGACGTCGCCGTCGTGCACTTCGTCGCCCGCATAGCGCCGTTCGTCCTCACCGATCTTCTTGCGGGCCGCCTCGGCGGCGGCCCGGGCGCTCTCGGCGGCCTTCTTCGCGGCGGCGCGATCCGACTCGGCCTGTTCGGCGGCCACTTGCTTGGCCTTGGCGGCGGCCTTCTGGAAGTCGCCCTCGGCCTGCGCATACCGCACCACCGCCTCGTCGAAGCTCCCGTTTCTGTCGAGGACTTCGCCTTCCTCGAGAGTTTCAACGCCCGCTTCGAACAGATCGGCGGCATACTTTGCTGCCCCCGCTTCCTGAGCGGATGTGCGCGCTTCCGTGGCCGCTGCCCACGCCTTCTTGGCTTCGGCGGACTTCGCCGCCCGCTCCGCCTCTGCCGCGGCCTCGTCGGCGGCCTGCGTTGCGCGGGCTTCCTGCGCCGTGCGTGAGGCCTCCCGGAACTGCCGCTCCGCGGTGCCGTAGAAGCTCACAGCTCCGGCGTACTGCTCCAGTCGCTCATGGGCCTGCGCCTTGTCGAACACGTCCACCGCCGTCGCGAAGAGTTCGCCGGCGTGTTCCTCGGCGCCCGCCTTGGCCGCCGCGTCGCGGGCCGCGGCTGCTGCCGCCCGGGCGACGCCGGC
>JAFGTL010000740.1 GCA_016934125.1 Candidatus Hydrogenedentota bacterium | reverse complement strand
GGGAGACAGAGGCTGACGCGCGGGGCGCGCCCGTTGGGTGTGCATAGGAAGAACTCGCCGCGTTCTTCGTGCCCGCAAGAGGCCACGCGCCTGAAGGGCGCGCGCATATGAGCCCAGGCCAACGGCCTGGGTCTAGACGTCGCATCGGAACGAGCCCTGTAAGGGCGAGACATCCTGCCCAGTCTTGGCCCCTCCGCGTTCCACGTGCCTCTGGAGCCGTGGGAGACAGAGGCTGACGCGCGGGGCGCAGCGGCGCCGCAGCATGGCGCGCGCCTTGAATCCGGCTGGCGGGCGTATTACAGTCTCTATACACCAATGAGGGCAGAGTCCGGGGCGGTGGCGGAAGTGCCGCTCGGGCTCGAGCGGGAGGGAGGACGCCATGGCGTATCGGAAACCGGAGGTGATTCGTTCGGGGGGCGAGCATCCGTTCCCCATCAGTCCGCGCACGATCGTCATCGCGGTGCTGGTGTTGCTGCTCGCCATCTGGCTCATTCGCGGGGGCCCGGCCTACACCGTGGCACCGGACGAGGAAGGGGTGGTGCTCCGGTTCGGCCGGTATGCGCGTAGCGAGCAGCCGGGGTTCCACGTCAAGTTCCCGTGGCCCATCGAGAGCGTTGAGACGCCGAAAGTCACCGAGATCAAGCGGCTCGAGTTCGGGTTCCGCTCGTCCGGGCAAGGGCCGAGCGCGACGTACGTGTCGTTCATGGACAGCGGCAATCTCCTCAAAGAGGCGCAGATGCTCACGGGCGACGAGAATGTGGTGGACTGCTCGATGGCCATTCAGTATCAAATCCGGCTCGCGGATGTGCGCGATTATCTGTTCAACTTCGGCCCGAACGACGTGGAGGCGACATTGCGCGACATCGGCGAGGCCGCCCTGCGCCAGGCCGTCGGCGATCACCCGATCGACGATGTCCTCACGACGGGGAAGCTCGAGGTGCAGCAGGAAATCGAGGAGAAGGTGCAGGAACTTGCCGATCAGTACGGCATGGGCATCAAGATCACGGCCGTGAAACTCCAGGACGTCCAGCCGCCGAAGCAGGTGGCGGCGGCGTTCAAGGACGTGGCCACGGCCCGCGAGGAACGGGAGAAGATCATCAACGAGGCGCTGGCCTATAAGCGCGAGCAGATTCCTGAGGCGGAAGGGCAGGGCGAGGCGCTCCGCCAGGAGGCGGAGGGCTACAAGGCGGCCCGGATCGCGGAGGCGCAGGGCGCGGTGGCGCGATTCAAGGCGATTGCGCTCGAGTACGACGCGGCCCCGGAGATCACGCGTACGCGGCTGTATCTCGAAGCCATGAACGAGTTCCTGCCAAGGGTGAAGCTCACCGTGATCGATGAGGAAGCCGGCGTGGTGAACCTGAAGGCCCTCACGGGCCCGAGTTCGGGCGTAGTACGCGCCCCGCAGGTGGGGGCCCCGCAGGGCGGGGTGGGGGCCCCGGAACAGTCGCCTGCCGCGGGCCGGGGCGGCCGAGGGAGGGCCGATCGATGAACGCCAAGAACGTCATCGCCGTGGTGTTTCTTGTCACCGTGATCGTGCTTGTCTTTGTGTTCCTCGGGTGCACGTTCGTCGTCGACGAGCGGAGCCAGGCCGTGGTGACGCGCCTGAACCGGCCCGTGGCGGTGATCACGGGCGATCTCAGCGATGAGGAATTCGCCGAGGTGAAACAGGGCATCCTGGCCGCGGCCCAGCGCGTCGAGTCCTCTGAACTCGAACTGGACGCCAAGGGCATCCGCGTGCGGCGCGGGGCGGGCCTCTACTTCAAGCTGCCCATCATCGACGATGTGCAACTCCTGCCGGGGGTCGTCCTCGAATACGACGCAGAACCGCGGGAAATCGTTCTCGCGGACAAGAAGAAGCTCTACGTGGACAACTACGCCCGGTGGCGCATTGTGAATCCGCTCCTCTATCGCGTCACGGTGCAGAACGAGCGCAATGCGCGCGATCGCCTGGACGATATCATCTACTCGTACATGCGTGAGGAACTCGGCAAGAACTCGCTCATCGAGGTGATCCGCACGACAAACCGCTTCCGCGATCGGGTGGGCCAGGCGGAAGGAGAGGGCGAGGACGCGCAGAGCGATAATCCGATGTACGAAACCGTGGAGCGGGGCCGCGAGGAGATCATGCAAAGCGTCACCGATCGGGCGGCGGTGTCAGCCGAGGAGTTCGGCATCCGCCTCATCGATGTGCGCATCAAGCGGGCCGATCTCGTGCAGGAGAACCTCGAGGCGGTGTTCGGGCGAATGCAGGCGGAGCGCTCGCGGATCTCGAAATCCTACCGCAGCGAGGGGAACAAGGAGGCCAGCATCATCCGCGGCCAGACGGACAAGGAAGTCCAGATCATCATGGCCAATGCCGAGCGGGATGCCCGGATGCTGCGCGGCGAGGGCGACGCCCAGGCGATCCACATCATTGCGGAGGCCTTCAACTCGAATCCGGAGTTGTATCGTTTCATGCGATCGCTCGAGGTCATCGAGGAGTCGACGCCGCCCGGCAGCGAGTTCATCATCGGGCTGGACTCGAGTATCTACGACATCCTTCAGCTCCAACCGGAGTAGAGGCGGGCGGAACCGGCTGCGGATGGTGTTGCATCGGCCGAAGCTGCCGTTGCGCGTGCGGGGCTCACGCGTCCCCGCGGCCCTTGGCGAGCTTCTGTCGGATGCGCGCGAGGCGGCTCGCGAACATGTCGAGCGCGGCGTCCCCGGGCTCTGCCCGGCCCAGTGCGGCCCGCGTTTCGAGGAACTGGACGACTTCGGCGCAGATGCGCTCGGCCTCGATGAGGTTTCGCGTGCGGTGTTCGTGGTGCTTGGCGAGTTCAAGCCGGGCCACGAGGTTCATGGGCGATTCCTGAAGGAGCAGGGCCCACGTGTCCTCCATCTCCTGCCAGCCGTGGAGGCGTTTGTGGGCGAATCCGAGGAATTCGAGGCACTCGCGCCGCACTTCGCTCTCCGCTTCGGCCTCGAGCAGTCGCTGCCCGTGGCGAACCACGGCCTCGTATTCCTTCCGCATGAAGTGCACGCGCACCAGGCAAAGCTTGTCCTGGCTGTGCTCGAACCCCTCGCCGTCGGGCACGCTGAGGCAGCGCGCCAGCCACGCGGCCAGCGCCACGAGGGAGAGGATGTCCGTCTTGTGGTGATAGAACACCCCAGCCAAGGGGCGGGCATCGCGCGTGCGCAGGTAGTCGAAGTACATCTGCGGGATTTCGCTGCTGGGCACGTCGCCGTGCCGTTTCAGGCCGAGAATGGCCCGCTCGACGTTGCCGAGGGTGCAGTCCTGGAGCCGGCGGCGCCAGAACCGGCGCGCCGCGTGCACGAGGTCGAAATGCATGGCGCTGTCGAGGCGGAAGGGAATGCGGTTCTGGATGAAGCGCGTCCGCAGCAGGGGCAGATCGAAGGATTTCCCGTTGTAGCTCACCACGGCGTCGCGGCCCTGAAACAGGCTGTTGAGATACTCGAGCATGGGCTCCTCGTCGTCGAAGTCCCGCATGAAGCACTGCTCGAGCCGGAAGGCGTCGCCCACGAAGTAGCCGACGCCGATGAGGAAGGCCACCGTGCCGGTGCCGCCGGCGAGGCCCGTGGTTTCCGCGTCGATGAAGAGGGCCGAGCCGGGCTCGAAGGCCTCGAGTTCGTCGTCGCAGGCGGACAGGGCGATATGCTCCGGCGCCGCCTCGAGGGCCGCGCCGAGCGTCACGGCGCCGTGGCGTGTGTCGAGCGGGAAGTCCTCGCGGACGAGATAGAAGCCGCTCCCGGTGCCGCCTAGGACTTCGCCGGGGACGATCTTGTCGATCTCGAACCGGCCCTCGGCCCGCTGCCGTTCGAGTCGCTGGAGCTTCTGCCGCCACTCGGCGCCCATCATGAGGCCGTCTTGGGAGGCCAGGGCACGGAGCTTGTCCTTCATGTCCGACATGACGCCCTCATTCGGCCCGGTTCGCTACAGCCCGATCCGCGAGCGGAACTCGCTGACGCCCTTGATGCCCAGGTTGATCCGGAACAGGGCGCCGGCGCCGGGCCCTTCGCTTTCCTTATCCTTCCCGCCGGCGGTGGTGACGTACATGTCCTCATAGTTGGGGCCGCCGAAGGTGACGCAGGACACCTTCTTGGCGGGGAAGGACACGCGGCGTTCCTCGGTGGCATCGGGCGCGAAGCGGATCAGGCAGCCGCCATCCCAGATGGCCGACCACACGTAGCCCGCCGCATCCACCGTCATGCCGTCGGGCACGCCGCCATCGTCGGGCAGTTTGACGAAGACGCGCTGGTTCGCGATGGCCCCGTCGGCCTCGTTGTAGTCGAAGAGGTAGATCTCGCGCTTCGGCGAGTCCGTGTAGTAGAGGTGCTTGCGATCCGGGGTGAATCCGAGGCCGTTGGAGCATCCGATGCCGTCGAGCAGCTTCGTGAGCGATCCGTCCGGATCCAGGCGGTAGAGGCGGCCCAAGCGGCCTTTGGCGGGCATGGTGCCGCAGTACACCCGGCCCTTCGGATCGGCGATGACATCGTTAAACCGGGACTCGCGCTCGTCGGGGATCTCCTCGACGACTGTCGAGAACCGGCCGTCGCGCCATGTCTTGATCGCGCCCCGCGCCATGAACAGGAGGAGCGCGCCATCCGCCTGGATCGTGAATCCGCCGAGGGCTTCCCCCTCGAAGAGTTGTTCATGGGTGTTCTTTGCCGGATCGTATCGGAACAGCCGCCCCGTCGGGATGTCCACCCAGTACAACCGTTGTTCGTCGGGATGCCAGAGCGGCCCCTCGCCCGTCACACAGCCGTAATCCGCAATCAGTTCCGGTTCCATGCCCATTCTCCTGCGTCGCGTCCCAGGTTGTGGGGCCCCGCATCGCACGGCGCCTGCCTCGGTAGTGTACTCCACCCTGCCCGCCGCCGTCACCCAGAACGTCCCCAGAGGGCCTGCGTCATGGATTGGGGTTTCAGGGATTTGCGCCAGATCTTCGGGCGCTTTTGTGGGAACCTTTACAATCGCCGTGTTCGCCAGCAACCATGGCGCGCACGGCTTAGCAAGGGGAACGCCCGCATTCCCTCTGTTTCCAGCGCGAAAACCCCACAATGTGACGCAGGCCCGTGTGGTCTGAGCGGCTTGCGCCGCCCCGGGCGGCCCGCTATCCTCTTTGCGGGGGCGTCATGCCCGTCCGACAGGGGCTGGAGGGAATAGCACATGCGGATCTGGAATGCCCAGGTAGTCACGCGCGAGCGCGTGCTTCCCGGGGGAGGCGTGGACGTTGTGGATGGCCGGATCGCGCGCGTTCTGGAGTCGTGCGACTCCGGGGACATCGATCTGGAGGGGTGCTATCTGCTGCCCGGCCTGATCGACATCCACACCCACCCGACGCGCGAAGATGGGGTGGATCCGGCTCGGCTCGCGGCCCTCTGCGACGAGGTCAGGAGCCAGGGCACGGCGGGTTTTCTGTTCGCCCCGGCCAACGCGCCCGTGGCGGAAACGCTCGACAGGCTGCACGCGTTGAGTGCCTCGCTGGATGCGATCGGGCCGGATCGCGGGTGTCTGGGCATCCATCTCGAAGGGCCGTACGTGGCCCCGGCGGCGCGCGGCGGATTCGAGCCGGAGGCGATTACGGATCCGGAGGCCTTCCCCCTCGCCCCGTTGCTGGAGGCCTGCGGCGGTTGGGCCCGCTACCTCAACATCTCGCCGGAGATCCCCGGCGGGATCGAGGCGATCCGGGAATGCCGCCGGCGCGGCCTGCGCGTGTCCATGGGGCACTCGGCCGCCGAACGGGATACGCTGTTGGCGGCGCTCGACGCGGGCGTGTGCACGGTGTGCCACACGTTCAACACGGGCAGCATCATGCGGTACAAAGAGCCCGGCGTGCTCGACGTGACAGTCGATCTGATGGGCCTGGCGTCGGATCGACTCGTGTGCGAGTTGATCTGCGATGGGACGCACGTCGATCCGGTTCTGGTGCGGCTCCTGTATCGGGCCAAAGGGGCCGACGGCATCGCCCTGATCACGGACTCGATCCTCGGCGGCCGGATCGCGGAGGAGGGCACGGCGATCGACACGGGCCTCGTGAGGTTCCACATCGCCGACGGCGTCGGGCGTAACGAGGCGGGCGGCCTCGTAGGCAGCACGCTCACCATGGCGCGGGCCGCGTGCAACTTCATGGCGTTTGCGGGCTGCGGGCCCGTGGATGCGGCCCGGGCCGCCGCGCTGACGCCCGCCCGCGTGCTCGGCGTTGACGACGACTACGGCAGCGTTGAGGCGGGGCGGCGGGCGCTGTTCTGCGTGCTGGACTGCTCATATCAGCCGCGCGCCGATCTCGGCAGGCGGCTGAACGGCGTTGGCGGAACGGGCGGCGAGGGGGGAAGTCATGGCTTCTGAGAATCACGTGGAGGTGCGCAAGGCCGGCAGCTTGTCCGAGGAAGAACGGGCGCTGATCAACGACTGGACGCAACGGTTGTTCGGGGCGGCCGAACTCGAGCACGAGTGGGCGGATCCCGACTGGCGCATTCTGGTGTGGTGCACGGGCGCGCTGGCCAGCCACCTGGCCATCTGTGAGCGCGTAGCGCTGGCCGGCGGGGCCGAGGTGAAGCTGGCCGGCATCGGGAGCGTGATGACGCCCCCGGAATGGCAGGGGCGCGGCCTGGCCTCGGCGGCCATGTGCAGGGCGGCCGAGTTCATGCGCGACGAGTTGCTGGCCGATTTCGGGTTTCTGCTGTGCTCCGAGACGCTGGTGCCGATGTACGCGCGGTTGGGCTGGCAGGTTGTGCCGGGCCCGATGGTGTTTGCCCAGTCCACGGGGATGGAAACCTGGCACGAGGCGGTGATGGTGCTGCCGTGCACGGCGCGGGATTGGCCCGAGGGCCTCATCGATCTCTGCGGCCCGCCCTGGTAAGCGCGCTCGAGGCACCCGCGCGGGCGGGCGGGAACCCTTGGCGCCGAAAGGGTATGTCGCGACTCTTTGATAATGTCACATGTTGGACTCGTTAGAAATGTCACACTAGGGGCTTTTCGAAAGGAGAGCTCCGTTGGAAG
>JAFGTL010000739.1 GCA_016934125.1 Candidatus Hydrogenedentota bacterium | reverse complement strand
CAATCAGGAACGTGGCGAAGCGCTCCAATCCGTGCTGGAGGGCGGGCACGCGGGCCAGGCCGGAGCGCACGGCCAAGGCGTCGTAGCGGCTCTTGAACACGACTGAGGCGATGTAATACACGGCGTGCAGGGCGCCCCAGATGACGAAGGTCCAGTTGGCGCCGTGCCAGAGCCCGCTGACGGTGAAGGTGATGGCGAGGTTGAGATACCAGCGGGGGACGGCGACGCGGCTGCCGCCGAGGGGGATGTAGACGTAGTCGCGGAACCAGGTGGACAGGGAGATGTGCCAGCGTTGCCAGAACTCGCCGATGGATCGGGCCGAGTAGGGCCGGTCGAAGTTCTTCATCAGATCGAATCCGAGAAGCCGGGCGGTGCCGATGGCGATGTCGGAGTAGCCGGAGAAATCGCAGTAGATCTGGAACGCGAAGAAGAACGTGGCCACGTACAGGCTGGCGCCGTGGTAGCTGTAGGCGTCGCCGTTGTACACCTGATCGACGACAAGGGCCAGGCGATCGGCGATGACGACTTTCTTGAACATGCCCCAGAGGAGCAGTTGCAGGCCGGAGGTGGCCCGGGCGGGATCGAACCGCTGGCGGACGAAGAACTGCTTGAGGAGATTCTGGGGGCGCTCGATGGGCCCGGCCACGAGTTGGGGAAAGAAGGCCACATAGAGGGCGAAGATCCCGAAGCGGCGCTCGCATTCCTGGCGGCCGCGGTATACCTCGATGGTGTAACTCAAGGTTTGGAACGTGTAGAAGGAAATGCCCACGGGCAGGAGGAAGTGGGACGCGGGAATCGAGTAGGCGATGCCGAAGTAGTCGAAGAGGACGCGGAGGCTCTCGTTGAAGAAGTTGAAATACTTGAAGGTGAACAGCAGTCCGAAGTTGGTGAAGAGGCTGAGCATGAGGAAGGCGGTGCGTTTGGCCTTCACTTCGGTGCGGGAGATGAGGATGGCGGCCACATAGTCGACGAGGGTCGAGACGAGGATCAGGATGATGTAACTGGGCACCCAGGCCATGTAGAACGCATAGCTGGCGAGAAGCAGCAGAAGCCACCGCCACCGGTGCGGAAGCATGAAATGCAGGCACGCGACGACGGGGAAGAAGATCAGGAACTGATACGAATTGAATAGCATTCCGTCCCCAACTCATTCCGAAACGGGGAAACAATACCGGAGCGGGCCATCTGGCTGCAACTCGCTCGAGACGGCCCACGCCACCCCGACATGAGGGGGTATTACGGCCGTGCCGACGGGGGAGCGGCTTCGCAGAGGGCTGCAGCGAGGCATTCGGCGAGTCGGAGGCGTCCGGCCGCCGCGAGGTGATCGTTGGGCACGGGATCGGTGAGGAAATCGCCCAGCTCGACACAGTGGGACAGATCCACCGGCTCGACGCCTTCCTGTCGGAGGAATTCGGTGAGGCGATCGAGCCCGTCCTGGACGCGCTGGGCGAACTCGGGGCCGACATAGTCATTGCCGACGTCGTAGGGGATGGGCTCGAAGAAGAAGAGCGGCGTCACGCCCATCCGCTTCAAGAGCCGGGCACAGGCCTGCATGGCGGCCACTTCAGGATCGGACGGCTGGATGTCGAGCATGTACGAGACGCGGTAGAGCAGGGCGATGCGTGTCGCCATGTCGACTTCTTCGGACGCCAAGAGCCGATCAATCTCGCCGAACGGCATCGCCCCGATGCCTTCCACCTCGATGGGAATGCCGGCCGCCTTCGCGGCGTCCACGGGCGCAAGCTCGAACACCTTGAAGACGGACAGGGGCCGGAATCCGAGCGTCAGGAAGAGGGGCGACGCGCCCGTGATCAGCTTCTCCTTCGTCAGGCGGAACTGGGGGCGCACCTGCCAAGGCTCGGCAAAGGCCCGGAGGTTGACTTCGATGACGGCGAACTCAGGCCGGTAGCCCTCCCGCTCCATGAACCGGATGGTCTGCAGGTGATCGTCCATGTTGCGGGCAATCATGGCGAAATCGGCCACCTGGCGGCCGGGCAGCAGTTCGTCCAGCAGCACGGGCGTCGAGCGCATGTCCGCCTCGCCGTTCCACGAGAAGGCGCAACTGTCGCCGAAAAACGCCACGGGCTGGCCGGCTTCGAAGCGTTTGCGGAGGCCGCGTCGATACTGCACCACCTCCCGAACCGGGAACAGGAAGGAGGTCCCGATGTGGGCGAGAAGCACCAGCACGAGGAAGCCGGCCAGTTTGACGAAGAACTTGCTCACTCCTCCTCCCCGTGCTGTTGTGTGTTTTGCGTGGCTGTTTGCCGGGCAGTCCGGCGGGCGCCATTGTATCAGGACGTACGCGCCGATCACTACGGGCCGGCGGGAACGGAGCCGGGCTCGTGGGCTGGTTCAGTTCATGTAGCCCATGGCGCGGAACGCATCAATCATGTCGTCGGAGGGTGTGTCGGCGATGACACCCTGGTCGAGATCTTCGAAGGATGCCGGGAAGGAGGCGGCCCATTCATCGAGGCCGCGGCCGAGGCCGCGAGCCAGCGCGTCGCGGGCGTCGCGGAGATCTCGGTTTTCGTCCGGATCCTGCCGGACATCGTAGAGTTCCTCCCGGCCGGTGTCGAGGTCGCGGATGAGCTTGTAGTCGCCGGACACCGTCATACGGCCCACCATGGCGGCCCGGCCGTGGGAGAAGAAGGGCCCCACGGTGGCCTGGCTGTAACACGGTTGGCGCGGCGGCGCGGCGGCCTCATCGAACAGCACGGAAGCCAGGCTGCGTCCGCGCCAGCCGGGCGAGCGTTCGGCGCGCAAGAGGTCGGTGAGGGTGGGGATTGCATCGATCATCGAAACCGGCTCCGACACCACCCGGGGAACGACGCCGGGCCCTGCGGCTATCAGGGGGACGCGAACCAGCTCGTCGTACAGACTCTGGCCATGGGACCAGTTGCCGTGATCCCAGAGTTCCTCGCCGTGGTCGGCCGTGAACCAGATGTGGGTGGTGTCTGCGAGCCCGAGGTTGTCGAGCCCGTCGATGAGATGGCCTACGGTGTCGTCCACATACCGGATCTCGTCCTCGTAAAGCCCCTGGATGATGCGCTTGTCTTCCGGGGAGAGCCCGTGCTCCCAGAACCCGAGCAATTCCGCATTGAGGGCGGGCGCGACACTCCAGTATGCGCCCTGTCCGTCGGCGTGGTACGGTTGGGGCGGGGTGTAGGGCGCGTGGGGATCGAAGAAGTGCACCCACAAGAAGAAGGGACGCCCGCGGTAGTGGCGCAGGAACTGCCGCGCATAGGCCGATAGCCAGCGGGTGGTGTCGAGCGGCCGCTCGGTAACGGCCGACGGGGCCACCCACATGATCGCGTTGCGCAGCATGGGGAGGCGGCTGAACAGCCTGATGCGATCGATGGTGCGGGCCCCGGCCACGCGCGCCGCCCCGAACTCATCGATCAACCACGGCTGGTTCATGAGCGTATTCCCGACAAACGCGGCCGTCACATAGCCCTGCGCTTCGATCCGCTTCGGGAATGACAGCCCTTCGCCCTCTTTCCAGTACGACGGAATCAGGGCATACGTCTCGGGCCGGGCTGCCTGCGCCTCCTCGCCGCCGGGGGCGAAACCGGGCGGGTACTTGGAGGTCAGCATGCCGTTGAGCGCCGGCAGCGTCCACGGCGCGAGTGCGTAGCACCGATCGAACCGGACGCCGCGACGGGCCAGGTTGTCCAATGCGGGCGTGGGGACTTGGCCGCCGTACACGGAGCAGTAATCGGCCCGGAGTGCATCCGCACTGATGAGGAGAACGCTCGGTGCATCCTCCGTGGCCCCTCCCCGGCCCACTGCCGGGAACAGGACGATGCCGATGGGCACCAGCGCGCCGGCCAGGAGGGCCGCCGCGAGTCGCGCGACGGGCGCGGGCTTGCGCCGCATGCAGGCCGCCACAACCGTGGCGGCGAGTTGTGTGAACAGAACGGCGCCACTTACCAATGCCAGCGACAGCACCCAGCGCCGCGGATGGAGGAAGAGCAGGCGATCCGCCGTCACCAGCGTGAAGAGGCCCGCCAGAAATGCCACGGCCCAAGTCAGACTGTACACCCGTCCCGACAGCCACGGGACGCGCGCAGCGATCAGACTCAGCGCT
>JAFGTL010000738.1 GCA_016934125.1 Candidatus Hydrogenedentota bacterium | reverse complement strand
CTTGCTCCAGTTCCCAGCCTTCCGCGCCTTGCTCGAAACAGCGATCTGTCAACAGCTCGTCGCCGAGCGGCTCCCGCGCTTCATCCCAACGGGTTCGGAGTTCCTCGGTGCTTGGATAGTGGGCCGCCAGCCATGCGTGCCACAGGCGGGCAAGTTCCTTCTGGTGGGGTTCGGGCATCGCACGCAGGGCGTTCCACGGGATGTTCGTCAGCGCATTCTCATTGTTGATCTCGATGACGAGAACGGCCGGCTCCTCGGCGTATGTCGTCTTCGTGTAGGGATTGCGATGGGTGAGCAGCGCGGCGGCGTAGTCCTTCTGGGCCTGGATGTACTCCGGATAGAAGTTGTCGAGGCCTTTCCCGAACAGGAATTCACCCGGTGCGGACTCCGGTATGCCGGGGTAGGTGAAGGAGACATGAAGGTTCAGGTTCGTATAGATGCCGTGCTGCTTGAGTTGATAGATGAGCCAGTCCAGTTTGTCCACCTGGCCGGGATCGAGCGCGGAGTAGTCGGGAAGCCAGATGCCCCACGGGACGGTGCCGTTGTCCATATGATGGAAGCGGATGATGTTGAATCCGAGCTTGCGCAGGTGGCCGGCCATGGCGGCGGCGTATTCCTTCTCGGGGAAGTCCCCCCGGAAGCACAGATTGGTGCCGAGAAGTCGCAGGCGCTTGCCCGCGGCATCGTAGAAATGCCCGTCGCGGATCTGTGCGCGGCCGGAGGCGCCGGCCGGCTCCGGATTGAGGAAGGACATGTCGGTGAAGGTGGCCGCGTCATCCAACGCGGGAATCCAGAATGGGAAGTAGCCGGGCGTGTCTTCGTCTACCTGGGCTACGGCTCCCCATTGGGCGAAGCCGGCCACGGCGAATAGAACCGCACGGGTGATCCGAGTCTGCATCGTTGAGCCCCTTCTTCCCTGGATGCTTGCATGACGTGAAGCAGGCGCTATAGTACGCTTTCGAGGCGGCGATAAGCCAACTCCCGATCCTCGCTCAAATCGCATGGACGCGCCCGAACGCCGCCATCCCCGACGTGCGGACGGCTCCAAAAACGCGCGCCGAATATGTTAGGCTAGGGGCGTGCCGGATCCACCGCGGGTTCGCGGTGGCCGAGGGATAGGAAGGGGTAACGCCATGACGCAACTGAGTCACCCGTGTATTCTTGCAGCCTTCTTCGCGGCAGTCGTCCTTCTCCCCGCCGTCCTGCGGGCACAGGAGGCGAGCGCGCAGGAGCCCATTGACATCGGCAACCGGCTCGAACTGTTCGTGGATCGGCATCTGATCGCCGAACTCGATGGGGTCGAGTTGTGCATGCACCGGCCCCAACCGCTGCCCCTGCCCGCGAGCCCCCTCCCCATTGCCTACACGACAGTCATCAAGGATGGGGACTTGTATCGAGCGTACTACCGGGATTACCGCCCGGGCTACGAGGGCCCCTTCGACGACGGCAATCGCGGGGAGATCACGTGTTACGCGGAAAGCCGGGACGGACACGAATGGACGTTCCCCGATGTCGGGATATTCGACGTTGCGAGTTCAAGGGGCGGTAATGTGATCCTGGCCGGAGCGGGCCCGTGCAGCCACAACTTCTCCCCCTTTCTCGACACGCGTCCCGGGGTTGCCAGCGACGCCCGGCTCAAGGCGCTGGCCGGCACGCATCCCGGTGGTGGGCTTTACGCCTTCAAGTCCAGCGACGGCATCCACTGGGACAAGATCCAGGACGGCCCTGTGATGACCTCCGGGCCGTTTGCCTTTGACTCGCAGAATGTCTCCTTCTGGTCGGAAGTCGAGGGTTGTTACGTCTGCTACTTCCGCACGTGGCAGACGCCCCACTGCAAACTGCGAACCATCAGCAGAACGACATCGGACGACTACCTGTCGTGGAGCGAGCCGGCTGCCACCAATCCCAACGTCAAAGGAGAGCATCTGTACACGAGCCAGACGCATCCGTACTTCCGGGCCAAGCACATCTACATCGCGCTTCCCACGCGTTTCTTCCCGGAACGCGGCGAGTCCACCGACATCCTATTCATGGCCACGCGGGCAGGTTCCAGCGTCTATGAACGCCTTTTCACGGAAGCTTACATTCGCCCGGGGTTGGATCCGGCGCGCTGGGGAAACCGCTCGAATTACGTAGCGCTCAATGTGGTGCCCACGGGCCCGGAGGAGATGTCGATCTATCACAAGAGCGGGCATCGCTACGTGCTGCGGACAGATGGCTTCGTTTCTGTGCGGGCGGGCGCCGCACCGGGCGAGTTGCTGACGAAGACGCTCAGGTTTGCCGGGAAGGCGTTAGTCGTCAACTACAGCACATCCGGGGCGGGCAGCCTGCAAGTCGAAATCCAGGGGGAAGACGGCACCCCGGTTCCCGGATTCAGCCTGGATGATTGCCCCCCGATTGTTGGGGACAAGATCGAGCAGGTTGTGCAGTGGAACGGGGATCCCGCCCTCGGAGCGTTGGCCGGGAAGCCTGTGCGCCTTCGCTTCGTGATGCTTGAATGCGATCTCTATTCCCTGCGGTTTGCCAGCAACTGACACCGCCGTCCGCAGCCGGCTTCCGGCCTGCGTGTCGGCCGCAGTTCGGGTGTCTGTCGATTAGTGCTTCGTGCTCACTTCGATCATGTCCTCCCCCTCGGGGAAGCACGTCTCGAAGAAGTCCTGCATTGAGCCGAGGAACATGGCGATGCGCACACTCCCCCACGTCTGTTGATCGCCCGTGGCGTAGAAGATGTACGTGTTCCCTTCCCATTCGAAGAGATCGACATCGGAATTGTTGATACCTTCGCCCTGCGAGGCCTCGAGAATCGGGTTCATCGGACTCAGTTGCCACGTGACGAGATCCTTCGAGCGGGCCATGAAGGGCACGTATCCGTTGTGGCCGGGAATCGCCTGGTGCAGGTAGATCACGTAGTAATAGGGCGCGAAGTAGCGGATCACGGGGCAGGCGCTGTATTCGTTCTTCTCGCCGGTGAACGTCAGTCCGGGGACCTTCTCCCATTTCGAGAGATCCTTGGAGCGCGCGAACTTGAAGCAGAACATCACCGGCTTGTTCGACTCGTAGGCCATCACGTAGCCTTCGGGATCGGGACACACCGAGCAATTGAAGAGGTGTTCATCGTCCTCCAAGGGGATGGCGAGCTCGCTTTCCCACGTCTTCAGATCGGTCGACACGAAATGATAAATGCTCTTGAACCAGTCGTCGTCCGTGCCTTGGCTGGCGTAGACGTGCATCTCGGGCCCCTTGACGAAGGCGCTGACGAAGGAGAATCCGTCGCCGAACCGGGCGACTTCCTGTCCCGTGCACAAGTCCTTGATGTAGAGATGCATTCGCTTCGTATAGGGGATCGGGCTGTCCGGCGTATCGTCGCGGTGGTTGAGCACCAGCAGCGGCCGGCCGCCGAAGATCACCGGGGTATTCTCCATGGCCGCCCCGAAGTTCACGGGCACCTTGATGAGTGGAACCTTGGGCGCCTGGGCGATGGCCGGCGCCGCAGAATAGAGCAGAAGCCAGGCCAGACACGCAACCGAAACGAATCGTACAGACGACGGCAACATAGCCTTCTCCTTCAACCCGTCGGGAATCCCGGGTTACTGACGGCCGAACCCTTCGGCTAACGCCGCTGCGGCCGCTCGAGAGACCGCCGCGTTCAGTAAGCCACCACCACGCTGACGGAACCGCCCACGTCGTGCAATCGAACGACTTCCCGTGTCGCGTCGAAATCCGTCCACGGTTCGCCGTTCACCGTCACGCTCTTGATCGCCGCGCCTGTCGGATGGCGAAGCCGGAGCAGCACGCTCCGTGGAGGCCTGCGCGAGGGCATTTCGACGGCGGCCGTGATCTTGCCGTTGTCCGCGTCCGAGGTGATCTCGTACGCGAACGGCCCGAAGCAGGTTGGGGCGTTGCTCACGGCGATCCGCTTGCCCTGTTCGAGCCATGCCCGAGGGGTGCCCCGGGCGACCCACAACGACTCGCCGTCCTCCATCACCAGCAAGTCGCGGAAGTTCTCCATGAACCAGCCCGCCGTGCCATTGTCGGGTGCGCCGCACGGATCGTAGTTGCCGAGATGCCAATGCTCCCACAGCTTGCCGTCCGCGCCGACCACCGATGCGTACGAGTTCATCCAGAACCGCAGGAAGTTCGGGATGTCATCCTGGAGCAGGTAGATGTTG
>JAFGTL010000737.1 GCA_016934125.1 Candidatus Hydrogenedentota bacterium | reverse complement strand
GTACTCGAGCACCCGGCACAGTTGCCGGGCGATGTGGACGGCTTCCTTGAGCGGCAGCCGGCCGCCGCGTTCTTTGAGGAGCCGGTGGAGCGTGCGGCCCTCGACGTATTCCATGGTGAAGAACCGGAAACGCCGCTGGCGATCTTCGCTCACGTCAAAGACGCGGACGACGCCGTCATGGGTGAGCTGCTGCGAGATGGTGACTTCGTTGAGAAACCGCTGTTGGGCGCCTTCACTGGCCAAGAGCGAGGGCAACATCACTTTCAGCGCGCGATCCTGGTTGGTGATGCGATCTTTGACGAGGTAGACGGCCCCCATCCCGCCGAAGCCCAGTTGCCGCACCACCTCGAACCGATCCGCCACCACGTCGCCGGGGTGGAGCGCCACGGCCCGCTGCTCGCGGATCAGTTCCGGCGCTACCTCCTCGGTGGCGTTCAGCCCCTCCGAATCCATGCGGATGGGGCCCGCCGGCGTGCCGGGCGAAGGGATCCCGCCCTCCGTCGGGTTATCACCGCGGCTCGGCATGTTGGGTGAATCGTCAGTCACATTCGTGTCCCCCTGCGTTCCCTTTCCGCCCGTGGTTGGGACAGTATGCTCGCGGAAACCAGCGTATGCAAGGCTTCCACGGTGAAGGGGAGCAAGTCGCGCGCCAACGGCCCTTCAAGGCCGAAATGGCGGGACACGTAGTCGCGTCGCGGACTCCGCTTGAAACATGTCCCGCCATTTCGGGGCCTCGCGGACGGGAGCAAGTCGCGCGCCAAGGGCGCTGCAGGCCGGGGCCGGCGGGAAGTGACTAAGGGATTGTGACCACTTCTTCGTGCAGTTCGATGCCGAACTCTTCCAGGACGCGGCGTTTGCACAGGTCGATGAGGCCGCGGATGTCGGCGCAGGTGGCCGCGTCTTCGTTCATGATGAAGTTGGCGTGGACGGGGCTGATCACGGCGCCCCCCCGGCGGGTGCCTTTCAGGCCGCATTGCTCGATGAGGCGCCCGGCGTGGTCGCCTTCGGGGTTCTTGAACACGCTGCCGCAGCACCGGCCCTGGGGTTGCCGGGCGCGGCGGCGCTCGATGTAGTGATCGTAGACGGCGCGCTGATCGTCCTCGGCAGGCTCGAACCGGAACGTGCCGCTCAGGATGAGCGTGGGCGGCGGGCAGAACGTCTGGCCCCGGTAGCCGTACATCGAGGGATCGAGCCGGACGGCATGGCGTCCCTCCAGGCCCATAAGCTCCACGGATTCAACCAGTTGACAGGTGGTTCCGTTCACCGTGCCGGCGTTCATGTAGATGGCGCCGCCCACGGTGCCCGGAATGCCTGCCAGGCCGCCGACTCCGGCGTAGTTGTTGGGCAGCATGATGTCGCGCACGAGGCGGTCGAGCAGGGCGCCGCCCCCGGCGCGATAGCGATCGGGCCCGGCCGGCTCGATCCGATCGAGGCCGGACGTCACGAGAGCGATGCCGGGGAATCCGGCGTCGGCCACGAGGATGTTCGAGCCGCCGCCGAGCACGATCTTGGGCCCCGGCTGCCTCTGCATCCACGCGTAGGCGGCACAGGCCTCGGCCTCGTCCCTTGGAAACAGGGCCAGCCGCGCGGGCCCGCCGACGTTGTAGAGCGTGAGCGGGGCGAGCGGATAGTCTGCTTTGGCGAACTCGAACGGCATGTCGTGCATGATGGAAAGCATACCTCAACGGCCGGGCAGGTTCCCAGCCGGACGCGCGTTGGGCCGCAGACTGCGGGATGGTGGCGAGATTCTCCTTGACAAATGCTACCAAGTCTGTCTAAATAGAACCATGAGCCAGATCGATGGAAACGAATTGCGCGGCCATCTCGAAACGCTCGTGCTTGCCGCGTTGTCGGCCGGGGAAGCCCATGGATACGAGATCCTGCAGCGGCTCGAGGCGCGGGGCGAAGGCGTGCTGCACCTCAAAGAGGGCTCGCTGTATCCAGCCCTGTATCGCCTCGAGGAGGCCGGCCACGTCCGAGCCCACTGGCAGGATGACGCGGAAGGCCGGCGCGGCCCGCGCAGGCGCATCTACCAACTGACGCGCAAAGGGAAGGCGGAACTGGCGCGCCGCCGGGAGCACTGGCGGCGGTTCGTGTCCGTCGTCGGTGGAATTGTGGAGGCATCGTCATGAAGGCGTTCGACGAACACGTGGATCGGATCTTGCGGCCGCTCCGGGCATCGGGCACACGCAAAGCCAAGATGCGCGAGGAGTTGCTCGGCCACCTGGCAACGGCCTACCGCGAGGAGCGGGAAGGGGCCGATTCCGACGAGACGGCGGTGCAGGCCGCGCTGGCGCGCTTCGGCGATGCGGATCGCATGCGGGACGAATTGCAGGCGAGCGTGCCCGCGTTGGAGCGTGTTCTCTACATCCGGATGGGGTGCAGGCGGCCGGGCGAGTCCGATGCCGCGTACGCGTTTCGTATGGCGCGATGGGGCACCGCCTTCACGCTGACGCTTGCGGCATGTACGGCCGCGGGCTGCGTCCTGTCGAAAGCCATGCGGGGCCAATCGCTGGCCGCGGCGTTCGCCTCGACACATTGGACAACCATTCTGGCCACGATCGGCGTCGGCATTCCTATTGTCGGGGCACTCCTGTTTCCCATGTTCTTCTTGGAATTGCGGACGCAGAAGGCGTTGCGCCGCGGCGACTTCCGCTCCGCGGTGAAGTCCGGCCTTGTGTCGAGCGCCGCCTTTGCAGTCTTCGCCGCCGGCACCGCCTTGGCCGTGGCGTGGTGCGTGCCGTCCCTGTTCCGGGAGATCCTGATCGCTATCGGCATGGCTGCAACATGGGGGCTTTTCGGCCCCTGGTGCACGATTGCCGCCGGCCGCTGGCACCTCAAACACCGGCCGTGGATCCCCCTCGGCCAGGACTTCTAGGCGAAGCCTGCACGCCCGCGCACTATGTGCCGGAACCCGGCCTGCCCGGGCCCGAGTCCGGCGATTTGCCTCGCCCGCGCTCCTCGGCTACAGTGTGTCCCATCGCCGTGCGCGGCTCCGATGCACGGCCGGGAGGGACGCCAAATGCCGAAGGAAACCATGACGCCCCGGGAACGGTGGCTGGCCGTGCTGAACCGCGAGAAGCCCGATCGCATCCCTATGGACTACTGGGCCACGCCCGAGGCCTCGGACAAGTTGTGCGCCCATCTGGGCTGCGATCTCGCCACAGCCCTCGAGCGGCTCCACGTGGACACGCCCCTCACTGTCGGCGGCCGCTACGTCGGCCCCCCGCCCCCGGCGGGCGAGGACGTGTTCGGCATCCGGACGCGCCCCATCGACTACGGCACCGGCACGTACAACGAAGTCACGAACGCGCGGCTGGCCGCCTACAACTCGGTGGACGAGATCGAGGCCGCCTATACCTGGCCCAACCCCGACTGGTGGGAGTACGCCCATCTCCCGGATGCCGTCCACGGCAACGAGCACCGGATCGTGCGCGGCGGCGGCTCGGAGCCCTTCCTGATATACAAGCAGTTGCGCGGCGAACAACAGGCCTTCCTCGATCTGCTCATGAACCCGGACATCGTCCACTACTGCCTCGACAAGCTCTTCGAACTCGCCTACCAGAACACGTTGCGCATCTTCGACACGATTCCGGGCGTGGTGAATATCACCTACGTGGCCGAGGATCTCGGGGGCCAGGAGTCGCTCATGTACTCGCCAGGCCAGATCCGGGAGTATCTCCTGCCGCGAATGAAACGCATGATGGATCTCACCCGCGAGCATGGCTCCTTCGTGTTTACCCACACGGACGGCGCGGTGCGCGATATCATCCCGGACTTGATCGAAACCGGCGCCCAAGTGCTCAATCCCATCCAATGGGTGTGCCCCGGCATGGAACGGGAAGGGCTCAAGCGCGACTTCGGCGATCGCCTCATCTTCCACGGCGCCATGGACAACCAGCGGATCGTGCCCTTCGGCACCGTCGACGAAGTCCGCCAGGAAGTGCTGGACAACTACCGCATCCTCGGGGCAGGCGGCGGCTACATTCTGTGTCCCTGCCACAACATCCAGGCGGTGACGCCGCCGGAGAACATCGTGGCCATGTACGAAACCGGTTACGCCGAGGGCTGGCAGTAGGGGCGGGCGAGTTCGAAGCGTCTACAACTCGGCCGCGTCGAGTTCGTCCAGTTCGTCCTGGATGCTCTGTGTCACGGGGAACCGGAATCCCGTCTTCGGATCGAGATCGAGCTCGAGCACCTTCATCGCCACCGGCAACTGCTCCCGTTTCCATTGGTTGTAGGCGAAGAGCCTGCCGAATTGGGCCGTCCAGGCCCGGAGTTGCTCGGCGTCGTGGCCGGAATGCCGGTGCACGAGGATGCGCCAGCAATCGGGCAACGACATGCGGCGTCGGGCAAACAGATAGAGCAAATCGTCCAGCACGACATACGGCATGAGATCGGCCTCGTCCTGCTGATCGGGCGCCAGTTCCGCGCTCGGCGGGATATCGAGGATGCCCTGCATGGCGTGCAGGCCGTCGCGGGCGGCCACGTGTTCGAGCAGGTGCGTGACGAGCGTCTTGGGCACATTCGCGATGGGCGAGTATCCGCCCTGGTTGTCGCCGCCCGTGGTGGTGTATCCCACGGCCGCCTCGCTCAGATTCGACGTGACAAGCAACAGGCCGCGCGCGCTGTTGGCCCAGTTCAGCATCATGTTGCCGCGGACGCGCGCCTGGAGGTTCTGCCGCGCAATCGGCGTGACGTTCTCCTCGCCGCCCGCCAACTCGGCCGCTTTCGCAAACGCCACCTCGGCCTCTTCGGCGATGGACACCACCTGAAACGGCACGCCCAGTTCGCCGGCCAACGCCCGCGCCGCCTGCTCCGTGGCCCCGCTGCTGTATGCGGGGTTCGGGAGATACACGGCCGCCACACGGCCGGCTGATTGCCCAGCATCCTGCCCCGCGTTCAGGGCCTTCGCCGCGTGCACGGCCAGCAGCAGGCACAAGGCGCTGTCACGCCCCCCGGACAGGGCCACGAGGAACCGCTCGAAGGCGCCCACCTTCTCGAAGTAGTCCCGCAGCCCCAGCACGAGGGCATCGAACAGCTCGTCGAGCGCCTGCTCCGCCCCGGCACCCTGCCCGCCGTCCGCCGGGCAGAAGAAGCTCGCGGGCAGTTGGGCCGCGTAGTCGGCCACGGCGGACGGCGCGAACGTGCCGGCAGCGGTGATCGTGTGGATGTCCGCGGCCCGCCCACGCCGGATCGCTTCCTGGCGCCAGGTACTGTTCTCCGCGCGGAACCGGGCGACATCGTCCAGATCGACCACACCCGAGGCCAACGTCCAGTACGACGTCGCGAGAACGGGCCCCTCGGCCACGATACCGTCGGGCGTGGCCACGAACCCGCCGCCGTCGAACACGAGCCGGCTGCTATCGCATCCGAGCAGGTTCGCGTAGGCGTACACGCAGGCCAGCCGGCCCGCCGCACCCACCACGAGTTCCCGGCGGCGGGCGTTCTTGAGCGGCGTAAACGGCGACGCGCTCAGGTTGCAGATGATCTCCGCCCCCGCATGCACCCGGGCGTGGGCGGGCGATTCCGCGGCCCACAGATCCTCGCAGATCTCCGCGCTCACGGAGCCGAAGGGCAGGCGGAACACGAGATCGCCCGCGCGCACCCCGTTGATCTCGGTGACGCCGCAATCCCAGGGCGTCCAGTTCCGGCCCTCGTAGAAGATGCTGTAGGTGGGCAGGTACTTCTTGAGGATAAGGCCCAGGATCGCTCGATCATGAATGAGGGCGGTGGCGTTGTACATCATCGATTCGAAGCGCACGGGCAGTCCGACGAACACGGCGATGTCCACGCACGATTCGGCCAGGCCCTCGAGGGCGTCCCAGCTACGCCGGGCGATGTCCGGCCACCAGATCCGATCCTCGAGGCTGTAGCCCGAGATGCCCAGCTCGGGCGTCACGAGAAGGTGCACGCCCTCCGTGCGCGCCTCCTCGATCACCCCCCGGAGACGCGCACTGTTCCCGGCGAAATCACCCACCTTCACCGACACACCCGCTACGCCTACCCGCAGTAGTCGCATAACCGACCTCCAGTCGCCCCGGCTCCACTCTCACCCGGCCGATCCGGCCGCGCCGCCGGACTACTCACTGATCCGGATTCTCCAGCATGTCCGCCTTGATCTGCCCGACCGCCCGGGACAGCATCACGCGGTATCGTTCCGGATTCCGCAGTCGCTTGAACTCATCCGGCAACGAAGCGATGTTGTCGAGCGCCCGCTGCCGAATGTCGCCGATCAGGGGCGGCGGCAGCGTCCGCCTGCCCCGTTCAAACACAACCCCGAACAGGCTCTCGGCACGGGCCGTGTCCTTGATCCGCGCCTCCTGAAGCGGCTGTGTCCGCCGCCGCCCGATCACGGTGCCCGCCCGGGGCCATTCCTCGTCGCCCAGATACAACACATCGCCAACTGGGTGCCCCTGCCCGTCGAAGTAGCGCACCACCGCCTTCCGGCCCGGATCCGTGGCCTTCTCGATGTTGGACGAGATCTTCATACGCGGCAACCACCGCCCGTCCTCCTCAACGGCCACGAGCTTGTATACCCCGCTCAAGGCCGGGCAGTCGTGGGAGGTGATCAGATGCGTGCCGACGCCCCACGCGTTGATCTTGGCGCCTTGCCGCTTCAGATCGGCGATAAGGTCTTCTTCGAGATCGTTGGATGCGACGATCAGCGGATCCTCGAACCCGGCTTCCGTCATCATGCGGTAGGCGGCCTTGCTGAGCTTGGCCAGATCCCCCGAGTCGAGGCGGATGGCCGCACGCACCTTGTGGCCCGCGGCCTGCATCTCTTTGAACACCGTGATGGCGTTGGGCACCCCGCTCTCGGTGGTGCTGTAGGTATCGACGAGCAGAATGCACTTGTCCGGGTAGTTCCGGGCGAAGGCGCGGAACGCCTCGAGTTCGCTGTCGAAACTCATCACCCAGCTATGGGCGTGCGTGCCGGACACCGGGATGCCGTAGACTTTGCCGGCCAGCACGTTCGACGTGCCCGTGCAGCCGCCGATATAGGCCGCCCGCGAGCCGCTCAAGCCGCCGTCCGGCCCGTGGGCGCGCCGCAGCCCGAACTCGAACACGGGCTCGCCTTCGCTGGCCAGGCAGATCCGGGCCGCTTTGGTGGCGATGAGCGTCTGGTGGTTGAGCATGTTGAGCAGGGCCGTCTCGACGAGTTGCCCCTCGACAATGTCTCCTTCGATCTGGATCACGGGCTCGTGCGGGAACACCAGCGCCCCCTCGGGCACGGCGCGCACGGTGCAGGCCGGCCGGAATCCCCGGAGGAACTCGAGGAAATCCTCGTCGAAACTCCCCAGAGATCGCAGGTAGTCGATGTCGTCGTCCGCAAAACGCAAATGCTCGAGGTAATCAAGGAACGGCTCGAGGCCGGCCGCTACAGCGAACCCGCCGTGCGGCGGGAGGCTGCGGAAGAAGTACTCGAAGCACACCGTATGCCCGGGCCGGTGCTCCTTCAGGTAGCCGGCAGCCATCGTCAGTTCATAGAGGTCGGTGAGCAGCGCGAGCCCTTCCCGCTGGCACCACGGCTGTGCAGCAGGCGTCATAGGATGTCTCCGGATTCGCACACGGTGGCGCCGGCCCGGCGCATCTCTGCAAGGGCCTGCGCCGCCGTGCCCGGCGGCACATCGATGGCGCGGCATCCGTCCTCGACGACGACCACCTCGAAGCCCTCCCGCCGGGCGCCGAGGACGGTGTTCTTCACGCAGTAGTCCGTGGCCAAGCCACAGATGAAGACGCGATCCACGCCGCGTTCACGCAGTTCGTCTCCGAGCGTCGTGCCCTGAAACCCGTCATAGTCCTCGTACGAGGGATCGGTGGCCTTGTCGACGACACGCGCGTCCTCCGGCACGTCGAGGCCGGGGTGGAACGCCGCCCCGGGCGTGTTCTGCACGCAATGGGCCGGCCAGCTCCCATCAACGAACTCCGGCGCGTCGCTGAAACTGCAGTGGTTGGCGGGATGCCAGTCGCGCGTGAACACGGGGTGGCGGGTGCGGGCGAGGAGTCGGTTGATGACGGGCACGACCGCGTCGCCGTCCACTACCGGCAGGGCGCCGCCGGGACAGAAGTCGTTCTGCACGTCCACCACGATCAGGGCATCGGTTGGCTTGATGTCCACGGCATTCTCCTCTCCGCCTGTCCGGACGGGCCGCCCGTGCCCCTCAACCGGCGGATACCGCACGAGCAAGGGCCTCGAACGGCACCTCGTGGAGCAGCGCTCCCGCCGCTCCGGCGCCCCGTTCCACCAATTCCCGCAGTCGATCTAAAGCGTACTCCACGATCTCGGCATGATCAAACGCCAGGACTTGCCGCTCGCCCACCGGCAGCCAGTCCGCCTCGGCGGCGTCGTCGGCCGCACGGAGCGGATGCCGGGCGGCGTCGACGGCGGCCAGGAACGCGACAGAGATGCTCCGGCCGCGGGGATCGCGCCCCGGCGCGCCGAATGCGCGGAACTGCACGAGGGGCACGCCGCGGATGCCAGCCTCTTCGGCGAGTTCACGTGCCGCCGCCGCGTCGAGATCTTCGTCCATCTCGACGAATCCGCCCGGCAGCGCCCACGCGCCCGCGTACGGATCGAACCGCCGCCGGATCGTCGCCACGCGGAGCTGCGACTCGAACACCGCGAACACCACCGCGTCCACCGTCACCATAGGGCGGGGATAGTCGTAGGTATATCGGCCTTTCCGGGCCATCGCGTCTCCTGGATCACGGGCCAGGCGGGCGGCCCGCGCTAGCCGGCGTCCGATTCGAACAGGGATCGCGTGAAGGCCAGATCCTCGGCCGCGAGCCGGTTCACGGCATCCCGATCCGAGTACTCGATCGTGAGGCACAAGGGGCCTTCCCAGCAGCGCCGCTTGAGTTCGGCGATCACGCGCGGCCAGGAGGCGAGCCCGTGGCGGCCCAACGTCCAGTAACTCGTCCATTCCGCCCAAGGCGCCTCAGGGCCGTTGGTGCGCCGCCAGAACGCGTTCTTGAGGTTCACCATGCACAGGTGCGACCACACGATATCGAGGGCGTGCTCCGGCGCGTTGCCGCACAGGGCCTCATGGGCCGCATCCCACACGATGCCCATATGCTTCGGATCGTACTTCTCGACGAGGTAGCGGAGCCCGATGGCGCTCACCACGTAGTTGCCGCAGTGGTTCTGGACACCAAGCCGCACGCCGCAGCGATCGAGCACGGGAATCAGCCCGTCGTACTCCTCCTGCTGCCGGCGGTGCGACGCCATGTATCCATCCTCGCCGATGTCGGCCATGACACGGATCACGGGCACGCCCGCCTCGGCGCACGCGACGATGGTGGCTTCGTCGGACGGGCCCGCAATGCTGCAGATGCTGACGCCGGACTTGGCCAACTCCTTGGCCGCCTTGGGCAGATCGCGCCCGACGTGCTCAGGCTCAACCTGGAATCCCGGGCGCACGGGCAATTCGATGCCCGTAAAGCCCAGACTGCGGACATGCTCGCCCAACTCGGCGATCGGCATTGTCCAGGCCTTCGTGAACACCGTGTATGTGATATCGCCCTCAGGCATGGCTCGCTCTCCTCAGATGCGGGTGGTGTACGAGGTAAGCCTAGCGCCCGGCCCCCCCGGAATGCAACCATATGGCACCTCGAATCGCCGCTCAGGATCCCGCAACCTGGCGCGCAAGGCGAACTCGCGTAACGTTCAGGACTTCGAGCGCCACAGTCCGCTACCCGGCGTCCGGGCGTCACTCGAACCGGATGGGCGCGAAGAACTGCGGCTGATGGAAGTTGCACGCCCCCCGGATGGGCGCCCACGTTGCGAAATGGGGATGCGAGTTGTTCTCGGCGCATTTGTAGAAGTTCGCCCGCCACTCCTGCCCTGACAGCTCCCCCAGCGGCCCAACATAGGCCTCGAACAGGCTGAACGGCACGGAGTACTCCACTGTCCACACCACCGCCTCTTCGATCTCCGGCTCCACGACCTTGGGCATCGAGTGAAACACGCGAATCTGCGACGCCTGTTCCCAGGGCACGTTCCTGTACTCGGCCAACTCCTTGCCAATCCGCGTCGGATCCGTCACGTTCCGGAGCAGAAGCGTGCCGCCGCAATTCATCTCGAAGTTGAAGTACCCCTTGTCCGCCCGAGGCCGGACGAAAAACTCCACGCACGCGTCCTGGTAGACGGCCCCCTGATACCTGTCGGCCAGGCAGCGCACATAGCGATCCTCCACGCGGAACATCACGTAGATCCGCTCCGTGTCGTAGAGGAGCTTGGCGCGCGTGACAGGGCGGTGGTCGCTTCCCTGCGGGAAGAAGTGGGCGATCTCGAGCATGTCGGCGTGCGCCCAGGCCGGGCTGTCCCAAGCCCCATCGAGGCCGGGAGTCTCAACCGCCTTGCGAATCGCGTATGTGGGTTCCGTATCCGCCATCTTGCCCGGCTCCATCGGAATCACTCGCCGACGTCGAGTTCCTTGGCCATGTTCTTCAGCCGCCGCAGATCCGTCTTCCCGGTTCCCAGCAGCGGGATCTCGTCAATCTTGTAGAACGCATTGGGCCGCGGTCGCCACAGGTTGGGGATCGCGGAACCGTCCAGTTTCCCGATCAGTTCATCGAGTTGCTCGTCCGAGAGCGTATGCAACACGACGAGCCGTTCGCCGCGCCGCTCATCGGGCACTCCCGTGACCGCCAAGGCCTGCTCCGTCAGCTCCAGAAGCTGATGCAGTTCCTCCTCAAGCTTGGCGTGGGGCACCATCTCGC
>JAFGTL010000736.1 GCA_016934125.1 Candidatus Hydrogenedentota bacterium | reverse complement strand
GGTGTTCGCGGGCGGCGATGCGGCCCAGGGGCCGTCGTCGGTGGTGGAAGCGGTGGCCGCGGGCGAGCGGGCCGCAGTCGGAATCGATCGGCACTTGACGGGCCAGGAGCACGCGTTCTGGCGGATTCCGTACAAGGTTGACACGTATTTCGATCCGGATGCGGATCCGTCTGACACGCCGCGGGCGGAGATGAAGCTGATTCCGGTGGCGAAACGCCGGGAGAATTTCAACGAAGTCGAGTTGCCCTTCACAGAGGGTGTCGCGGTGTGCGAAGCCCAGCGGTGCCTTCGGTGCGACTATCGGCCGAATGAACAGCCGGCTGGCACGCGGTAGGTGAATCGGCCCCGTTTTTCAAGAGGAGACATGAAACGATGCCAACGTTGACGGTTGACAATATCTCGGTAGAGGTGCCGGACGGCACGACGATTCTGAAGGCCGCCGAAAAGGCGGGAAGGCGCATTCCGACGCTGTGCCACATGGAGGGCGCAGAGCCGATCGGGGCGTGCCGGGTGTGCCTGGTGGAGGTCGAGGGCGCGAAGTCGTTGGTGGCTTCGTGCGCGACGCCGGCCACCGAAGGCATGGTGGTGCATACGAATAGCAAGCGGGCGCGCGACGCGCGCCGGATGGTGGTCGAGTTGATCCTGTCGGATCACGACGGGGACTGCCAGACGTGCGATCGCAACGAAGACTGCGAACTCCAGGCGCTGGCGCGCGACCTCGGCATCCGCGAGGTGACGTATCCCGGCGAGAAGAGCCGCCGTCTTGTGGACACGAGCACGCCGGCGCTGGTGCGGGACACCGCCAAGTGCGTGTTGTGCCGGCGCTGCGTGGCGGTGTGTGGCGACGTGCAGGGCGTGGGCGGGATCTTCCCGCAGGGCCGCGGGTTCGAGACGGTGGTGGGCCCGGCGTTCTGCGCCGATCTTGACGATGTCGTGTGCGTCCAGTGCGGCCAGTGCGCGGCGGTCTGCCCGGTTGGGGCCATCAGCGAGAAGGATCAGATCGACGAGGTCTGGGCGGCCCTGGACGATCCGGACAAGCACGTCGTCGTGCAGACGGCGCCGGCGATCCGCGCGGCCCTGGGCGAGTGTTTCGGCTACGAGCCGGGCACGCTCGTCACCGGGAAGATGGTGTCGGCGCTGCGGCAGCTGGGTTTCGACGCGGTGTTCGACACGAACTTCGCGGCCGACTTGACGATCATGGAAGAGGGCACGGAGCTGCTCACGCGGCTGAAGAAGGCGCTGGTGGACAAGGAAGAGGTGGCGCTGCCGCAGTTCACGAGTTGTTCGCCGGGCTGGATCAAGTTCATCGAGTACTTTTATCCGGACATGCTGGATAACGTGTCGACGTGCAAGTCGCCGCAGCAGATGTTCGGCGCGATCGCGAAGACGTACTACGCGCAGAAGATCGGGAAGCGCCCCGAGGACATGGTGGTGGTGTCGATCATGCCGTGCACGGCCAAGAAGTTCGAGTGCCAGCGGCCGGAGATGTTCGACAGCGGGGTGCAGGACGTGGACATCGTGCTGACCACGCGGGAGCTTGGCCGGATGGTGAAGCAGGCGGGCATCGACTTCAAGAACCTGCCGGATGGCACGATGGATTCGCCGCTGGGATTGAGTTCGGGCGCAGCCGACATCTTCGCCAACACGGGTGGCGTGATGGAGGCGGCGTTGCGTACGGCCTACGAGATCGTGACGGGCAGGGAACTGCCCTTCGACGACTTGCACGTCCAGCCCATTGCGGGACTCGAGGGCGTGAAAGAGGCGTCGGTCACGATCGAGGATGCGGTGCCGGACTGGGCGTTCCTGAATGGCGCGACACTGAAGGTGGCGGTGGCCCACGGGCTGGGCAACGCACGGAAGGTGATCGAGCGGATCCGGGCCGGCGAGGCCGAGTATCATTTCGTTGAGGTGATGACGTGTCCGGGCGGGTGCATTGGCGGCGGTGGCCAGCCTCGGGTAACCACGGATGGCGTGCGCGAGGCACGTATCGCGGCCATCTACAAAGAGGACGAGGGGAAGAGACTGCGCAAGTCGCACGAGAACCCCGATATCCTCAAGCTGTATGAGGAGTTCCTCGGCCAGCCCCTGGGCGAGCGCTCGCATCATCTGCTGCACACGCATTACGAGGCCCGGGCGAAAGTATAAGGGAGTTCAGCCGGTGAGCATAGTCTGCACGATTCCCGAAAAATGCAAGCGGTGCTACGCGTGCGTGCGCGAGTGCCCGGCCAAGGCCATCAAGGTCGAGCACGGCCAGGCGCTGGTGATCGACGAGCGCTGCATTGCGTGCGGGAACTGTGTCAAGGTGTGCTCGCAGAACGCCAAACAGATCCGGAGCAGCACGGATCAGGCCCGGCGGATTCTCGCGGCGGAGGGAAGGACGTTTGCCTGTCTGGCGCCGTCCTTCCCCGCCGCGTTCAATCAAGTCGATCCGGGCAGCGTCATCGCAGGAATCCGGGCACTGGGCTTCGACGATGTCTGGATGGTATCGTTCGGTGCCGAGTTGGTGGCACGGGAGTACGTGAAGCTCTTCGAGCGGCCCCGGAACGGCGAGCCGCCTATCATCGCCACGGCCTGCCCCGCGGTGGTGGCCTATGTTGAGAAGCATCTTCCGTCGTTGCGCAATGCGCTGGCGCCGGTGGTGTCGCCGATGATAGCCACGGCCCGGGCGATCCGCTACCGCTATGGCAGCGATGTATCGGTGATCTTCATCGGGCCCTGTATCGCAAAGAAGGACGAAATCTGCGATCCCTACGTGGTGGGTTCGGTGAACTGCGTGCTGACGTTCAAGGAACTGCGTGACATGATCGTCGAGGCGGACATCCGCCTCGACGAGTTGCAGCCGGAGGAGCCCGATGGCCCACAGAGCCGGATCGGCGGTTCGTTCCCGCTGTCCGGGGGCCTGCTGAAGACGGCCGGCCTGATGGCGGATGTGCTCGACAACGATATTGTGGTGGCAGAAGGCAAGGATCGGGCGCTGCTGGCTCTCACCGAGCTCCAGTCCGGGAGAAGCCAGGCGCGATTCCTCGATGTCCTGTTCTGCGAGGGATGCATCAACGGCCCGCGGATGCTGAATAGCCTGGGCGTGTATGCCCGCAAGGAGATCCTCGCGGATTACGTGAACCGTCACAAGGACAACCGAAGCGTGGCGGAATTCGAGCAGGATCTAAAGGAGTTCGAGGATGTTCATCTGGGCCGGGCGTTTTCGGCGCGGAACCTGACGCTCCCGCAGCCATCGGAGGCGGAGATTGTCGAGGCGCTCCGCGAGATGCGGAAAAGCCGGCCGGAGGATCAGTTGAACTGCGGCGCGTGCGGGTATCCGACGTGCCGTGAGAAGGCGATCGCGGTATGCCAGGGGCTCGCCGAGGCGAGCATGTGCCTGCCGTTCCTGATCGATGAATTGGAGGACACCTGCGAGCGGCTTCAGGCGTCGCACGTCGAGCTCGAGTCGGCGCAACAGCGGCTCGTTCAGTCGGAGCGGCTGGCCTCGATGGGCCAGTTGTCGGCGGGCGTGGCCCATGAACTGAACAACCCGCTGGGGACGGTGCTGATTTACTCGCACATGCTGTTGCGCGGGATCCAGGCGGAAGACGCGACGCGGGCGGATCTCGAGATGATCGTGAACGAGGCGACGCGGTGCAAGAAGATCGTGCGGGGGCTGCTGGATTTCGCGCGGAAATCGCGCGTGTCGAAAGCGCCGACGGACTTGGCGCGTGTGCTCGAGGAAGTGTGTGTCCTGTTGGCGACGCGAGCCCGGGAGGAGAACGTGCACCTCGTGACGGACGTCGAGGAGGGCCTGCCGGTGATGAACATCGACGGCGATCAGGTGAAACAGATGCTCATCAATCTGGTGGGGAACGCGATCGATGCGATCGACAAAGAAGACGGCAAGGTGGAACTGCAGGTTACCCACACGGCAGTCGATGGGCAGGTGGTGATCCGGGTGACGGACAACGGGCGCGGGATTGCGCCGGAGGATGTGAAGAAACTCTTCACGCCGTTCTTCACCACGAAGGAATTCGGCAAGGGCACCGGGCTGGGCCTGGCGATCGCATACGGTATCGTGAAGATGCACTCGGGCGACATCACCGCCGAAAGCGAAGTGGGCAAAGGGACGACGTTTACGGTAAGCCTGCCGATCCTGCAGGAGGAGCCGGTGCCCGTGGCCTGAGGGCCGGGTAACTGTGCGGCCGTTGGCCGGCCCGGCGTTATGGAGGAAGACGACATGAACGCTCATCCGACGCGGATCGTCGCGATCGACGACGACGTCGATGCGCTTGAATGCATCGGCTACGTTCTGCGTAACGCCGGCTACGAGACACACTGCTTTGCGACGGCCACGGAGGCGCTGGCCGCGATGGCCCAGACGCCGCCCGACGTCGTGATCACGGATCTCATGATGGAGACCCTCGACTCGGGTTTTGGGTTCGCACGGCGGCTGCGCGAGGACGAGCGGTTTGCGAAGGTGCCCATCATCGTCGTGACGGCGGCGGCAAGCCAGCGCGGCTTCGACTTCACGCCGCGGGATGAGCACGACTTGGCGGCCATGAAGGTGGACGCCGTGTTCGCCAAGCCGGTGGCGCCCGATGAACTACTGGCAACGATCCGGCGGCTGCTTGGGGCGGCCAGGCCGGACACCACCTCGGGGGGCCCTGCCAGATGACTCAGGAGAATGTGCGGGTTCTGGTGGTCGACGATGAGCTGGGGATGCGGGAAGGATGCCGGAAGATCCTCGAGCCGGAGGGCTATATCGTCGAGTCGGCCGAAGACGGCCAGGCGGGCCTCGAGTTGTTTCAACGCCGGGGCGACTTCGCCATTGCGCTGGTGGATCTCAACATGCCGCGCATGGGGGGCATGAAGCTCATCGGCCGGTTGCGGGAACTCGACGAGGACGTGGTGATCTTCGTGATCACGGCGTACGCGGCCATTGAAACGGCGGTCGAGGCGACGCGCCGGGGCGCTTACGGTTACATCCCGAAGCCCTTCACCCCGGACGAGTTGTTGCTGCCGGTTCGAAACGGGATCGAGCGCCGCGCCCTGGCCATCGAGGCGAAGCGCCTGCGCGAGGAGCGTGAGCGGCGGCTGCTCGAAGTGGCCTTCGAGCGCACGAAGGCGAGCACGATCATCAGTTGCATGACGGACGGGGTGCTGGTGATCAACCGGGACAAGCAGATCGTCCTGCGGAACAACGGCATGATGCGCATTCTCCCATCCTGCGCGACGCTCTCGCTTTCGTCGCCGCTGTCCGCCCTCGAATGCCCGGAACTCGAGAAGCTGATCGAGGAGGTGCTCTCGACGGACACGGGGCCGGTGATTGCCTCGCGCGAAGTGGCGCTGGACAGGTGCGTATACATGGTGAATGCGAGTCCGGTGCTGGAGCCGAACGGCGACGTCATGGGGGCGGTGGCGGTGCTGCGGGACATCACGGCGCTCAAGAAGCTCGATGTGGCCAAGTCCATGTTTATCTCGATGGTGGCGCACGAGGTGAAGAATCCGCTCGCGGCCGTCGAGAACTACCTGACGGTCATTCTGAAGGGCTACGTGGACGGAGAGCCGGAGAAGCAACGCGACATGCTGGAGCGCAGCATGGTACGGCTCAACACGCTGCGAACCATGGTGTCGGAGTTGATCAATCTGACGGCCATCGAGACGGGGAACTTCACGGTGAAGCGCTCGGTGCTCGGGTTGACGCAGGTGGTCACGGAAGCGCTCGACGCGTGCCGCGAGCGCGCCGAGGGGAAGAAGCAGGAGCTTTCGTTCTCGTGCGCGAACGGCGCCGAGGACGTGCAGATCCTGGCGGATCGGGATTCGCTCTTCATCGTGTGCACGAACTTGATTGACAACGCCATCAAGTACACGCCCGAAGGCGGCGCCATCCGCGTGCAGGTGGCCCAGAACGGGGCGTTCTTGAAGCTGAGCGTAGAAGACAACGGGATCGGCATGAGCGACGAGGAGTCGGAGCACGTCTTCGAGGAGTTCTTCCGGGTGAAGAACCGCCAGACGGTGAAAGAACCGGGGACGGGGTTAGGCCTCAGCCTGGTGAAACGGCTCGTGGAGATGCACGACGGGGCGATCTCGCTGCGATCGACGCCGGGGGCAGGCAGCACCTTCACGCTCAGCCTGCCGATCGCGGCACGAATGGGTATGTAACAAAACGCGGCATGGGGCGGCCCGCACGGCCCCGGCCGATGGGTGTTCAGAGGTAGGAGCATGAACGGCGCGGCAACGGGAGCCCTTGTCACTACAGTCAAAGAACGCTGCCGCCTGTGCTACACCTGCGTGCGAGAATGCCCCGCCAAAGCCATCCGCGTCGTGCACGGCCAGGCCGAGATCATTCCGGAGCGTTGTATCGCGTGCGGGAACTGCGTCCGGGTGTGCAGCAGGCAGGCCAAGCAGGTGCGCGACACAACGCGCGATGTGCGCAGACTCCTGAATGGGGACGGGCCGGTGGCCGCGTGCATTGCGCCGAGCTTCCCGGCCTCCTTTCCCGAGTTCGATCACCGCAAGCTCGTGGCCATGGTGCGGGCCCTCGGGTTCCACTATGTCAACGAGGTCGCCTTCGGCGCGGAACTGGTGGCCCGCCGCTACGGGCAGTTGGTGAACGGCAACGGCCACCGGTACATCACGGCCAATTGCCCGGCGGTGGTCGGCTTTGTCGAACGGTTTCACCCGAACCTGACGGAGGCGCTTGCGCCGGTGGTGTCGCCCATGGTGGCAACAGCGCGCGTCCTGCGGGCACTCCACGGCCCCGGCCTCCGCATCGTGTTTTTCGGCCCCTGCATCGCCAAGAAGCTGGAGGCTGCCGATGAGGATGTGGCGGGCGACGTGGACGCGGCGTCGACGTTCGTGGGCCTCCGGATCCTCTTCGACGATCTGGGCGTCACGCCGAGCGATGTCGACGTGAGCGGTTTCGATCCACCGCACGCGTTCCTGGGCGGAATCGCGCCGGTGAGCCGGGGCATCCTGCAGGTGGCGGGCATCACGGAGGATCTGGCCAAGGGGGACGTCGTGGTGGCCACGGGGCGGGAGAGCTTCGTCGAGGCGCTCAAGGAATTCGAGTCCGGTTCGCTCGACACGGCGTTGCTCGATCTGCTGGCGTGCAAGGGGTGCATCATGGGGCCGGGCATGACGGCCGACGGCCCGTTCTTCCTGCGGCGTTCGCATCTGGGGCGCTACCTGCGGCATGTGCACGAACACCGCGACGAAACGCGCTGCCTGGCGGATGTGGAGCGGTTCGCGGGACTCGACTTGTCGCGGGGTTTTCGCGAGAACGACCAACGTATTCCGGCCCCGTCTGAAGAAGAACTCGTCGAGATCCTCGAGCAGATGGGGAAGAAGGACGCCTCGGACGAACTGAACTGCGGGGCGTGCGGCTACCCGACGTGCAGAGAGCACGCCACGGCCATTCACAAGGGACTCGCGGAGACGGGCATGTGCCTGCCGCACACGATCAACGAGCTCAAGGAAGCGATCGGCGAGTTGGCGGGACTGAACGAGCGCCCGGTGGATGGGGAACAACGGCGGGCGCACGACGAGACGGCGTCGCTGGCGGGGCAGTTTGCGGCGGGGCTGGCCCACGAATTGAGCAATCCGCTGGGCGTCATCCTGATGTACATCCACCTGTTGCTCGAGGGATCGAATGTGAGTCCGGCAATGGCGCGGGATCTCACGAAGGCGGCCGAGCAGGCCGGCCGGTGCAAGCAACTGGTGACAGACGTGATTCACTTCACGCGGCACGTGCCGCTCCACGTGGAGCCGGTGGACATACGGGCCCTGGTGAGCGCGAGCATCCGGGCGTCGTGCGTGCCGCCCGGCGTACAACTCGAGGTACGGCATCACGCGGACGAGCCGATGCTTGACGTGGATCGGGCGCAAATGGTGCAGGTGCTGCGGATCCTGATCACCAACGCCTGCGAGGCCATGCCCGATGGGGGCATCCTCACTGTCGAGACGCGCCATGACGGAGATGGGCAGTTCCTGTTGCGCGTCATCGACACCGGGGAAGGCATCGCCGAGGACAACGTGTCACGGCTGTTCACGCCTTTCTTCACGACGAAACCCAAGGGGCACGGCACGGGGCTGGGCCTGGCCACGGCCCGCCGGATCGTGGAGATGCACTCGGGCGCCATCC
>JAFGTL010000735.1 GCA_016934125.1 Candidatus Hydrogenedentota bacterium | reverse complement strand
GGTTCCCGACGACTTCCGAGACGGCATCGAGCGGATGTACAACTACCTGGCCTACTCGATGCGGCCGTCCGGATACGGCGCGCTCAATAACGACTCGAACCTCGATTTTACGCGCCCCGAGGTACTCGCCCACGTGGAGCAGTTCGGCCGGCGCGACTGGGCCTACGTCGCGACAAACGGTTCCGAAGGGGATCCGCCCGACGCACCGCCGTCCCGCGTGTTCCCCTGGGCGGGGCAGGTGATCATGCGGAGCGGATGGGACGCCGACGCGCACTGGGCCTTTTTCGATGTCGGCCCGCTCGGCATCGGCCACTGGCACTATGACAAACTCCACCTCTCGCTATCCGCCCATGGCCGCGACATCCTTGTCGACGCCGGCCGGTATACCTACGCCGGCGGGACGTGGCGCAGCTACTTCGTTGGCTCGCAGAGCCACAATGTCATCCTCGTCGACGGGAAGGGACAACGCGCCTACGAACGGACCGCTGAAGAGCCCATGACGGGCAACTACCGTATCGCGCCCGGATTCGATTACGCCCGCGGCACCTACGACGCCGGTTTCGACGGCGTTGACGGCGACGTCTCCCACACGCGGGCCGTCGCGTATATCCGCGGGAAGTACTGGGTGGCCGTCGATCGAGTCGCCACGGATCGCGCCCGCGGCATCGAGGCGCTCTGGCATTACCATCCCGCGTGCACCGTCGCCGTCGAGGGCGATGACGTGGCCTCCACGGACACCGGCGCGGGCAACGTGCGCATCGTGCCCGTGCCCGGCGGCGTCGACTGGGACGTCCGCCTCGTGACGGGGCAGACGGAGCCCGCCATCCAGGGCTGGTGGAGCCGCGAGTACAACGTCAAAGAACCGAGTTGCTGCGCCGTCTACACCGCCCGCATCGAATCGACGGCCACATTCGCGTGGATCCTTGTCCCTGGGAACGGGCCCGTGCCTGGATTCGCCGAGCCGCCCGCGCTTTCGGTGGATGGCGGCACGGCAACCATTCGGCTCGCGCTCCCGGGGCAGCCGCCCGACACCGTCACCGTGCCGCTCGACGATGGTGTGGCCGCGTACGCCCCTGGGCCGTGACGCGCCGCCCGGCATGCGAACCGGGCGCGCATTTGCTACCATGACGCCTTCTGCAACAAGGATAGGATGGCCAACCATGAAGGGACTCTTTCTGATGACGCCCCTGCTTCCTCTCGCTGCAGTGTCGATCATGTCCGCCCAGGCGACGGCCCAGTCGTTTGTCAACGAATCCGAGCGCCAGATCCCGATCGCCTACGACGTGGATGTCGTTGTCGTGGGCGGCACGTCGGGAGCCGTGGCGGCGGCCGTCGAGGCCGCCGGGCAGGGCGCAAAGGTGTTCTTGGCCGCGCCCCGGCCGTATCTCGGCGAAGACGTGTGCGGGGCCTACCGGCTCTGGCTCGAGCCCGGCGAGGAACCGGTGTCCGAACTGGCCAAGCGCATGTTCGAAGAACCGCCTGCGCCCCTGTGGGTTGGAGAAGGGCTTCCCTTCACCTATGAGGCGGATCCGGCATCGGCCGATCGCCACAAGGACACCGATCCGCCCTCCCTGCTGGCCGACGGCAAATGGGCGAGCGCCTTCAACCAGAGCGTCGAGTACGGCGGCGACGTCACCGTCACGGTCGATCTCGGCGAACCCAAGGCAATTGGGCAGGTGCACGTGATGGCCTTTCAGCGCGTGCGCGAGGCCGAGATCGACAGCATCGTCGTGTCCATGAGCGACGACAAGACATCCTGGCGGGAAGCGGCCGTCATCAAGAACGAACTGGCGGGCCAGGGCGATTACGTGGATTCGGCCATCGCCCTGTCGGCGCCCGTGACGGGCACGGCGCGCTACCTGCGATTCCTGGCCAGGAAGACAGAACCCGCGGGACGCGTCCTTCTCGGCGAGATTGTCATCGAGCCGCCCGGCCAGTCCGGCGAAGTGCCGGAGGGCGCCCGCACCCCGCCCATGCCCATGCAGGTGAAGCGGGTGCTCGATCAGGCCCTCATTGATGCGGACGTGCAGTTCCTGTTCGGCTGCGCCGTGACGGACGTCCTGCGCGACGCCGGCGGCCGCATCGCGGGCATCGTCATGGCAAACCGTTCCGGGCGGCAGGCCGTTCGTGCGCGCGTGATCATCGATGCCACGGAGCGCGCCACCGTGGCGCGGCTGGCGGGCGCGGAGTTCGAGCCCTATCCCGCCGGGCCGCAGGTGTTCCAGCGGATTGTCGTTGGCGGACACGCCCGCCAAGGCGACGGCGTGGCCGTGCGCGAAATGCCTACGCCGGTTCAGATAGACAGAAGCGGCCAGAGCCTGGCGTCCTTCCGGAAGGCGTTTGAATACACCTTGACGATTCCCATGAAGGACGGCTCTTGTGCGTCGTTCGCCGAAGCCGAGCAGATCGCCCGCGACAGAACGTGGGATCCCGAGCAGGTGGGCTCCGCGGACGAGTTGTTCCAGATCCCGCCCGATCCCATGCGCGGCGTCAAGCGGATGAAAGGCCCTTGGCGCGGCGCCGACGACGCCGAACTCGGCGCCTTCCGGCCCCGCGGCTGCGACGGCCTCTACGTGTTGGGCGGATGCGCCGACGTGAGCCGTGAGGCCGCGGCGCAGCTTCTGCGGCCCCTCGAATTGATGGAGGCCGGGGCGCGCATCGGCCGCGCCGCGGCAAAGGACGCCCACGCCGGGCCGGAACCCCGGATCGTGTGTTTCGGCGACAGCATCACGGCGGGATACTACCCCGCCAAGCTCGAGCGCCTGCTCGACGGATTCGACGTGATCAACGCCGGAGTAGGGGGGTGCACCTCCGGCGAAGGATTGGCCCGGCTCGACGAGGACGTGCTCCGCTACAAGCCCGCCGCCGTCGTTATCCTGTTCGGCGCCAACGACAGCATCCTGACGGGCCCGAAGGAGTTCCGGACGCCCGTCGATGCGTACGAGGCCAACCTTCGCGCCATGATCGAGCGCTGCACGGCGCACGGCGCGAGCGTCGTCCTGTGCACGGTGCTTCCTATGATCTCCGAGCCCTACTTCGAACGGCATCCGAAGGAGTACTACGAGCCCGAGGGCGGGCTCGATGCGATTCTCGGGCGCTACCGCGCGGCTGCACTGCGTGTCGCCGAGTCGATGGACGTGCCGGCCCTGGATCTCTACGGGCTCCTGAAGGACGATCTGTCGGTGCTGGGCGAGTGCGGTGTCCATCCGAACGCGAAGGGCGAACGCCGGTTGGCGGCCCTGGTGGCCGACGCGCTGAGGCCTTTGCTCCCCGAGCGCGCGGCCGAGCCCGCGCAGCCCCCGAGCGTGCGCGTCGCCGCGGCGAAGCCGGCCTCGAGTGCTCCCGCGGGCGACGTCGCCGAGTTCCTGACGGGCCTCCGCCCCATCGAGGAAGTTGTGCGCGCCGTCCCGTCTCCGGCGCGTTCGGTGCCGGTGCTGGGTGAATACGACGTCGTCGTCATCGGCGGCGGCACGGGCGGCGCGCCCGCGGGCATCGGTGCGGCCCGGGATGGCGCCAAGACGCTGGTGGTCGAGTATCTGCACGGGCTGGGCGGCGTGGGCACGCTCGGGCTTATCGGCAAGTACTACTACGGATTCCGGGAAGGATTCACGGCCCAGATCGACGCGGGCGTGGCCGGCATGGGCACCGAGGACGCCCGCCGCGCAGGCACCTGGAACGTGGAATGGAAGATGGAGTGGTTCCGGCAGGAACTGCGCAAGTCGGGCGCCGACATCTGGTTCGGCGCGCTGGGCTGCGGCGCCTTTGTCGAAGACGGCTGCGTCAAAGGCGTCGTCGTGGCGACACCCGCCGGCCGGGGCGTGGTTCTGGCCAAGGCGGTGATCGACTCCACGGGCAATTCCGACGTGGCCGCGGCCGCGGGCGCCCAATGCACCTACACGGACGGATCCCACGTGGCCGTCCAGGGCACGGGGCTGCCGCCGCGGACGCCCGGCACGGGCTACACGAACACTGACTACACGCTCACCGACGAAACCGATATGGTGGATCAGTGGCGCACGCTGGTGGCCGCGAAGAACCGCTTTGAGAACGGATACGATCTCGCCCAGATCATCGACAGCCGGGAACGGCGGCGGATTGTGGGCGATTTCGTGATCTCGCCCCTCGACATCTACAACGGCCGTACGTATCCGGACACGGTGGTCTATTCGAGCAGCAACTTCGATACGCACGGCTACACGGTGCACCCGCTGTTCGCCCTCAAGGCCCCGGACAAGAAGGCCGTCGGCGCCGACACGCCCTACCGCAGCCTCCTCCCGAAGGGGCTCGACGGCATCCTCGTCACCGGCCTTGGCATCAGCGCCCACCGGGACGCCATGCCCATCCTCCGGATGCAGCCCGATATCCAGAATCAGGGATACGGCGTCGGCCTGGCTGCGTCCATGGCCGCGAAACAAGGCCAGGGCACGCGCGCTATCGACCTCAAGGCGCTCCAACGGCATCTCGTTAGCATCGGCAACCTGCCCGAACGGGTGCTCACCGACGAGGACTCCTTCCCCGTGCCCGTCGACACCGTCAAGGACGCGGTGGCGCGCATGGCCAACGATTACGACGGGCTCGGCATCGTGCTCATGCAGCCGGACGACGCGCTTCCCCTGTTGCGCGCCGCGTACGCGGCCGCCGAGTCGGATGACGCGAAGCTGATCTATGCCCACACCCTCGGCATGCTGGGCGACGCCACCGGCGCATCGACGCTGATCGATGCCGTGGCCTCGGCCGAATGGGACGCCGGGTGGTCGTTCACGGGCGGCGGGCAGTTCGGCGCGAGTATCAGCCCCTTGGACAGCCTGATCATCGCCCTCGCCCACACCCGCGACGAGCGGGCCCTGGCCCCCATCGTGGCCAAGGTGGCCAAGCTCGGCCCCGAAAGCGAGTTCTCCCATCACCGGGCCGTGGCAATGGCCCTCGAGACGCTGGCCGATCCGGCCGGCGCCAGGCCGCTCGCCGATCTCCTGCGCAAACACGGCATGATGGGATACGCCTACACGGCCATCGAAGACGCCCAGCGCGGCGCCCAGATTCCCGATCAGAATACCCCCCGCGATCGATCGTTGCGCGAACTGATCCTCGCGCGCGCCTTGTTCCGCTGCGGCGACTACGAAGGCCTCGGCGAGGCGGTGCTCAAGGAGTACGAACAGGATCTCCGCGGCCACCACGCGCGCCACGCCCACGCGGTGCTCAAGGGCAATGGCCGGGCCGTACGGGGGAATCCGTAGAAGGCGTCGTACTGCGGAATCTCCAGGAGAAACGTGATGGTATCGGACGACAGGCGCGTGCTGCGCGATCTCGCGATGGCCTACATGGCGGTCTGCCGCGACGGTGCGCAGGAGGAACGAAGAACCCTCTGGCGCGCCCACAACAGCCTGAAGCCCACCCGTCCGCCCATCTACACGCGCGCGTTCGCGTGGAACGAGATGGAGGCGGCGCGGTGCGTGTGCGCGGATCCGTTCTATCGGGGATTCGAGGACAGGCTCCGGAGACGCCTGTTCTGGGCCGCCCTCGACGATGATTCCGTGTTCGAGCCGTGGATCTCCGTGGACGCGGCATGGGTTTCGCCGCCCGAGGGCATCTGGGGCCTGCCTATCAACTGGATCGGCGAGCACGTGCCCGGCGTGGCGCGCGCCATGGATCCGCCCATCGTCGAACCCGAGGACGCCCGGCGCATGGTGGCGCCCCATCACGCCATCGACGAGGAGGAAACGGCGCGGCGCGCGGCCAAGCTGGAAGACGCCATCGGCGATATCATCACCGTCGATGTCGATCGGGCGCCCCTCTACCGCTCCTGGAACGGGGACATCTCGACGCAGATCGCCCAACTCCGCGGCATGGAGCAACTCATGACGGACATGATGGAGCGTCCCGAGTGGCTGCACGGCGTCCTGGCCTTCATGCGCGACGGCGTACTCCGCACCCACGAGGAAGCCGAGCGCGCGGGGGACTGGGGCCTGTCGGCCCACGAGAATCAGGCGATGCCCTACGCCGAGGAACTCCCCGATCCCGCGCCCAACACGCCCGGCGCCGCGCGAAGGCAGCTCTGGTACTTCTGCGCGTCCCAGGAGACGACGCTTATCGGGCCGGCCATGTTCGACGAGTTCATGCTCCAGTATCAGATCCCGATCATGGCGCCTTTCGGCCTGGTTTCCTATGGCTGCTGCGAAGATCTTACTCTGAAGATCGACGTGATCCGCCGGATTCCGAATCTGCGCCGGATCGCCGTGTCGCCCATGGCCGACGCGGCCCGGTGCGCCGAGCAGATCGGCCGCGACTACATCCTCAGCTACCGGCCAAGCCCTTCCGACATGGTGGGCTACGACTTCGACCCCGAACGGATCCGCCGGATTCTGCGCCGCGACCTCGCGGCGTGCCGGGGATGTCACGTGGATATCACCTTGAAGGACGTGGAAACCGTCCAAGGCGATCCGGATCGTGTCCGGAACTGGGTGCGGATTACGCGGGAAGTGATTGACGAACTCTGGTAACCCCCGGCGCAGGCCGTGGATATCCGTAGAAGGAGGCAGTAATGCAGTATCGTGCGTTGGGCGGATCGGGCATCGAGGCATCCGTGGTCGGCATGGGCACCTGGGTGACGGGCGGCGGCAGCGTCTGGGGGCAGGAGCCCGATGACAGCGAGTCCATCCGCACCATTCATGCGGCCCTGGACGCCGGCGTCAACCTGATCGACACCGCCCCGCTCTATGGCTTCGGCCGCAGCGAGGAGGTGGTGGGCAAGGCGCTCAAAGGCCGCCGCGACGAGATCGTGCTCGCCACGAAGTGCGGCCTGCTGTGGGACGACACGCGCGGCTCGTTCTTCACCGAGTACGACGGGGAAACGGTGTATCGCAGCCTCCGCCCCGACACCATTGCCATCGAGATCGAGCGCAGCCTCGAACGGTTGGGCACGGACAGGATCGATCTCTACCAAACCCACTGGCCCGCCATCGAGCCCGACAAGACGCCCATCGCCGACACGATGGCCTGCCTCATGAAGCTCAAGGAGCAGGGCAAGATCCGCGCCATCGGCGTGTCCAACGTGTCGCTCGACGAACTCGAGGAGAACGTGGCCCACGGCGAAGTTGCCAGCGATCAGTTCCGCTACAGCATGTTGCTTGCCGGTGCCGAGAACGATATCCTCCCCTATTGCCGCGAGCACAACATCGCCACCTTGACGTACATGTCGCTCGAACAGGGCCTGCTGACAGGCAAGGTGGGCATGGATCGCACCTTCGGCGAAGATGAGTGGCGCAGCAACGCAGACTGGAATCCCTGGTTCAAGCTCGAGAACCGGCGGCGGATCCTCGATCTCCTGGACGGCTGGAGCGATCTCACCGGGAAGTACAATTGCAGCCTGGCGCAACTCGTGATCGCCTGGACGGCCGCTCAGCCGGGCGTTACCCACGTGCTGTGCGGCGCCCGGCGTGTCGAACAGATGGAACAGAACGCCGCGGCGGCCGACCTCGCCATCGAACCGGGCGATCTCGCTCGAATCCGGCGCGATGTGGAGGCCCTCGGACAACCCAACTAGACGGCCCGCCCTGCGAGGCCGTTTTTCGGAAGGAACCCGCGTGAACATGCAGGATTTCTTACGCCTCTTGGCGTGCGTGCTAGTGGCTGGAATCGTCTTTGTCCCGGTGGTGCATGCGGCGGCGCCTGAGTTGGACGCCCTGTACGTCAAGCAATCCTCCTGGGCCGAAACCATGGCGGCCTGCCGCGCGCAATACGCCAAGGCGCGGGGTGACACGGGCCTCTCCTTCGGCCCCTGGTACGCGACGAACCCTCTGCGCGCCAAAGGCTTCGCAGATGCCCTGTTCCCGGAACAGGGCGTGCAGCTCGACGCCAAGGCCGGCGATGGCTCGCCGCTCTGGCATGCCCGCGCCGACTGGGCCGACGGCGCCGTCCACGATCTGCCCGGCGACGCGAGCGTGTCCACCTACCTGTTCCGCACGATCACTGCCGCCGCGCCCGCCACCGTGGAAGCCCGGTTTGGCAGCGACGACGGGCTCGCCGTATGGCTCAACGGGCAGCCTGTCCTGACGCGCGACGTGCCCCGCTCGGCCGCGCCCAATCAGGATCGAATCGCTCTCGAACTGCAGGCCGGTGAGAACGCCCTGCTCCTCAAGATCTACAACCGCGTCGGCTGGCACGCGTTCTGCTCCTCGATCAGCTGCGATATGGCCGCAGAACTCGGCCAGCGCGTTCAGCAGGACTTTCCAATCGAGAGTGGATGGCTCCAGCGCGATATCCCCGGCATCTGGTATGCCACCTGGTTCAACAACCCCAATCCGCTCAAACTGAACCAGCAGGCGATCGCGGCCGCCATCCAAGGCGCTGAAGAAGGCGCGGCCGGGTTGCAGAGTGAACTCGACGCCCTGTCCCAGGCCGGGGCCGCGGCCGACGATCCGCGGTGGCTGGCGCTCTACGCCAACGCATGCCGTCAGCGCGACGGATTCGAGATGCTGGCCACGGTGAACTGCGCCGCCCTCCGGCTCGCCATTCAGGATCTCATCGCGACATTCCCCGAGCAGTACGCCGGCGGCGCGGAACGCCTGAGCCGGTTGGACGCCCTCGAGAATGCCCTTCCCGAAACCCGGCAGGCCCTCATCCGGGGCGAGGAGACGGCGCTGGCCCAGATGGCCGCCCTGTGTGCGCTTCAGCGCGAGGCGCTGCTGGCCAACCCACTGCTCGACTTCGACAAACTGCTCCTCGTCAAGCGGAGTGCGGGCAACCTCGGGCTTCCTCAGAACTGGCAGGGCAACTGCGCCATCGCCCGCACCGGCTACGACAACGAAATCGCCGTCCTGTCGCCCGTCGCCCCCGGCGGTCAACTGACCACCTTCTACAAGCCGGATTCGGCGCGATTCGTCGGCGACGTCGATCTCCACTTCGACGCCGGCCGGATGCTCCTCTCCATGCCCGGCTCCCACGAACGCTGGCAGATCTGGGAACTGCCGGTGGAATCCGGGGCTCCGGGCGCGCCGCGTCAAGTCACGCCCGGCGAGTTTCCCGACGTCGACAACTACGACGCCTGTTACCTTCCCGATGGGCGGATCATCTTTGCCTCGACGCGCTGTTTCCAGGGCATCCCCTGTGTCGCCGGCAGCAACACCGTGGCCAACCTGTGCATCATGGACGCCGATGGCGGCAACATCCGCCAGCTCTGCTTCGATCAGGATCACAACTGGTGCCCGACGGTGTTGAACAACGGCCGGATCCTCTACACCCGATGGGAGTATGCGGACACGCCCCACTATTTCGATCGGCTTTTGTTCCACATGAATCCCGATGGCACGAGCCAGATGGAGTATTACGGCAGCAACTCCTACTGGCCCAACTCGACCTTCTACGCGCGCCCCGTCCCCGATCATCCAACCCGCATCGTCGCTATCGTGTCCGGCCACCACGGCGTGGCGCGTATGGGCGAACTCGTCCTCCTCGAGCCCGGCAAGGGCCGCCACGAAGCCGACGGCGTCGTCCAGCGGATCCCCGGGCGGGGGCAGCCCGTGGAACCCCTGATCCGCGATCAGCTTGTGGCCTCGTCCTGGCCCAAGTTCCTCCATCCTTACCCGCTCAGCAGCAAGTACTTCCTCGTGTCGTGCAAGCCCAATCCCGACGCCCTGTGGGGCCTCTATCTCGTTGACGTGTTCGACAACATGCTGCTGCTTCACGAGAGCCCGGGATACGCCCTGCTCGAACCCCTGCCGTTCCGGCCGACGCCCGTGCCGCCCGCCACCCCCGATCGCGTGCATCTCGATCGCGATGATGCCACGGTGTATCTCGCAGACGTGTACTTCGGCAACGGGCTCGAGGGGGTTCCCCGTGGAACCGTCAAGGCGTTGCGCGTCTTCGAGTACCACTACACCTATCCCCAGATGGGCGGCCACATGCACGTCGGGTTTGAAGGCCCGTGGGACGTCCACCGGATCCTGGGCACGGTTCCCGTGTTCGACGACGGCTCCGCGATGTTTAAGGTGCCCGCCAACACGCCCATCGCCGTGCAGCCCCTCGACGCCGATGGCCGGGCGCTCCAGTTGATGCGGAGTTGGTTCACGGCCATGCCCGGCGAGGTGTTGTCATGCGTCGGCTGCCATGAACGGCAGAACGCCGGCCCCCCCTCGCGCCAAACCATCGCGGCGCGCCGCCAGCCGTCCGAGATCGCCCCGTGGTACGGCCCTACCCGGGGATTCAGTTTCAAGCGGGAGGTGCAGCCCGTCCTCGACGAGTACTGCGTCGGCTGCCACGGCGGCCAAGCCGCGTCCGGCGGGCAGGGCCGGCCCGATTTCACCGCGAAAGCCGAGAACGGCTGGAACAACCTCACCCCGTCGTATCTGGCGCTGCACCCGTACGTGCGGCGGCCCGGGCCGGAGAGCGATTACCACCTGCTCACGCCCCTCGAATTCCACGCGGGCACGAGCGAGTTGGTTCAGATGCTCGAAAAGGGCCACCACAACGTCAAGCTGGATGATGAAGCGTGGGATCGGTTGATCACCTGGATCGACTTGAACGTGCCCGACCACGGCACCTGGCATGAACACCGCGCCATTCCGGGCAACTTCCACGAGCGCCGCCTCGAAATGCGCACCCGGTTCGCCAACCGGCCCGAAGATCCCGAGGCCATCCCCGATACCGGCCCCGGCCCCGTCGAATTCGTCGCGCCCCAACCGCAACCCGCCCCGGCGCCCGACGCCCTCGAGTGCCCCGGCTGGCCCTTCGATGCCGCCGACGCCCAGCGCCGGCAAGGCGAAGCAGGGCTGCCGGCGGAGCGGCACATCGATCTGGGGGAGGGGGTGTCCCTCGATCTCGTCCTGATCCCGGCGGGGCAGTTCGTGATGGGCCAGGCCGGCGCCGGCCTCGACGAGGCGCCCCGCGCAATCGTGGCCGTCGACAAGCCCTTCTACATGGGGCGCATCGAGATCACCAACCGGCAATACAGGCGGTTCGATCCGGGCCATGACAGCCGCGTCCTCGATCAGCACAACAAGGATCACACCATGCCCGGCTACCCCGCGAACGGCCCGGATCAGCCCGCGATTCGCGTATCGTGGGCCGAGGCGGAGGCCTTCTGCTCGTGGCTTTCGGAGCGGGCGGGCCAGGCGTGCGCCCTGCCCACCGAGGCCCAGTGGGAATGGGCCTGCCGCGCAGGTGCGGATTCGGCCTTCTCCTACGGCGGGCTCGACAGCGATTTCTCGGGCTATGCGAACCTCGCCGACGCGTCCGTGAAGCTCCTGGCTGTCGCGGGCATCAACCCCCAACCCATCGAGAATCCGAATGAGTTCTGGGATTTCATTCCCAAGGATGCGCGGTTCGACGACGGGCAGCGGCTCATGTGCGACGTAGGCCAGTATCAGCCGAACCCATGGGGGCTCCACGACATGCACGGAAACGTGTGCGAATGGACGCGCTCGCTCTACGCGCCGTATCCTTACAACGCCGGTGACGGGCGGAATGAGATCGATGCGTCCGGCAAGCGCGTGTGTCGCGGCGGCTCGTGGCGCGATCGGCCCAAGCGTGCCCGCGCGGCGTTCCGCGCGGCCTACGAACCTTACCAGCGTGTCTACAACGTTGGATTCCGGGTGGTGTGCGCTACGGAGTAACCTCCAGGAGGCCGGCCAAATGAAGCCGAAGCGACGCCGTTCCAGGCTCGGGTATCTGAGCGCGGGCGTGCTGGCGTTGGCCCTGGCAGCGCGCGGCCAGTGCACCGAGGCCCCTATCGCGGCGGAAGTCGCCGCCCTGTATACCGTTATCGAGAATGGCGGATTCGAGGACGGCGGCGCCATGCCCGCGTACTGGGGCCGGCACCCCGCCGAGAACAACGATGGCAACCGCCACGCCCGGGACACGGCCGTGTTCCACTCGGGCGCGGCCAGCGCCTTCATCCGGTGGGTGGATCCCATCGCCGGCCCGAACAAGGCACCCCTCCAGTGGAGCCGATACACCATCCCTGTGGAGGGCGGTATCGACCTCCTGTTCTCGGGCACCGTCAAGACGCAGGGCGTGGCGCCGGAGCGCGTGGGCGCGAATTTCTACGGGGACGACGGGCGGTATCTGGGATTCCGGGGCCTCCCGTGTCCGAAGGACGCCGATGACTGGACGTATTTCGAGGGGCCCATCCCCGTGCCCGCTGAAGCCGTGAAGATGGGCTTTGTCCTCTACTCACGGCAGGGGGGGGACACCTGGTTCGATGACGTCGCTTTGCTGGGCGTTCCGAGCGCAGCCGCGTGGCGCGCCACCCCCGCCGTGGACGGTGTGCTGAACGGCCCCGGCGACACGGCGGCGGATGGCGGCCCCTGCTGGGCCGGGGAACGCGCGATCACGACCTTCGTGAATCACCTCGGAGCCCGTGTCGTTCCCCGGGGCGTCCGCGCCTGGATCGCGTATGACGACGAGAACCTGTACATCGCGTTCCGCTGTCCGCGCGAACCCGGCACCGGCCTCAAGGAGGATGCCGTCGAGCGGGATGGCGACACCTGGCGCGACGACAGCGTCGAGGTGTTTCTGGATCCGTGGCATCGGCACGAAGACTACTACCACTTCGCAGTCAATTCCCGCGGCGTCCTCCGCGATGCCCACGGCACCGACACCACCTGGAACGCGAATGTCACCGCCCGCACCGCCCGCGACGAGTCCGCCTGGTGCGTGGAACTGGCGATTCCCCTCAGCGGTTTGGCCCTTGAACTCGATGCGGGCACCACGTGGGGCATCAACCTGGCCTGGAACAACCGCGCCGCCAACGAGACGGCCACCTGGGCGCTGGGCGGGTTCCACAACGCGGCGCGCTTCGGTAACGTCTCGCTGGATGCAGACTTGACGCCCTTCCTGATTCCGGCTTTCTCGCGGGAATTGGCGCTGCGGGAGGCCGAGGCCGCCGCGCTGCGCAAGGAGATCCGGAAATCCGGCGTGAGGCCGGCCGTCATGGTGGACGCGTTCCGGCTGCTGGCCGATGGAGAGAAGCGCATCCGGCACCTCCGCCGTGCGGCGTCCGGGAAGGGGCCTCTGCCGCCCGCCGCCGAGATGCGCGGGTGGCTCAGCGATCTCTCCGACACCATCGCCGCGGCCCGTGTGGCGGCGCTCACGTCCTTGTTCGGATTGGATGGCGCGGGCGAAGGCGGCGCCCTCCGCGTAGGGGTGGCCTCCTCGCTGGACAAGATCCGCCGCACCGGGCCGGTGCTCGACGGCATGATCGCGCGCCGGGTGTGCCTCGAAGCAGCGCGCGACGAAACCGAGTCGTTTCAGCTTGTCCTGAGCCCGTCTGGCCCACACAGCGGGGTGGCGGTCGAGGCCGGCCCGCTCGCCGGGCCGGGAAACCCTATTCCCGTTGAATGGAATCCCGTCGGCTACGTCGAAACCGGCACACCAACCGGATACGAGCCCGAATACGTTGGGTGGTGGCCGGACGTGCTGATGCCGCCGGGCCCGCTGGATCTCGTCGCGGGCGAACGCCAGCCCATCTGGTTCCGCGTGAACGTGCCGCCCGACGCCGCGCCCGGCCGCTACAAAGGGCGCGTCACGATTCGCCACGGGGAACAGGCCGTGTCGGTGCCGGTGGAACTCCGGGTTCGCAGCTTCCGCCTGCCCAGGCCGGGCACCTTGCCCGCGGCGTTCGGCCTGTATGCCCACGCGCTCTCCGGGTGGTATCACGGGAAGAGGCCATACCAGGAGGTGATGTCCCCCGAAACCTACGCGCGCTGGTGCCGGTTCATGGGCGCCTACCGGCTCACGCCGAAAAACGTCGCGAACGAGTATCACACGCGACGCGATACCGAAGAGGGCAAGGTGCTCGATATGTCCTTGCTGACGCGCACGTTGGGCGCGGTCGCCGAGGACTACTACCCCCCCTATTCGTTCTGCGTCTACCGCCTGCCGTGCCCGCGAGACGTCCAGGACGGCACCACGACTACCGATCCCGCTGTCTGGATCCGGGCGCTCACGGAGCGAACCGCCGAGTACGCCCGCCTTGGCTTGCCCCGGGAGGCCTATGTCTATGGCATCGACGAGCCATTGCCCGCCGGATACCCCTTCATCAGCAAGGTGTATGGCATGGTGCGTGAGGCGGCGCCCGGATACCCCATTATGCAAACCGTCAACCACACCCCGCCCGAGGAACTGGCCGGGCTCGTGGACATCTGGTGTCCGTTATCGGCCCGCGTGACGGAGGACTTCTACCAGGCGCGCAAAGCGGCCGGCGACACGCTGTGGATGTATGTCTGCTGTGGCCCGAAGCCGCCCCATGCCAACTTCTTCGTCGATCAGCCGGCCATCGACCACCGGATGGTGTTCTGGCAGGCGCGGCAGGCGGGCGCCACGGGTGTGCTCTACTGGTGTATTTGCTGGTGGGCGGGCATTCCCGGGCCGTCCTCCGGCGAGCCCCACTTCCCCGACGTGCCCATCCAACTCAAGGATCATGCGGATACTCTGAAAAACCTCGGCACGAACGGCGACGGCATGCTCGTCTGGCCCGGGCCGGACATGACGCCCTATCCGTCGCTCCGGCTCGAAGTCGTCCGTGACGGCATCGAGGATTACGAATACCTGGCCCTGCTCGAGCGCTGCGTGGACAGTGCCCGCGCGCTCCCCGGAAACGGACGCCGCCGCGCGCGTCTGCTCGACGAGGCCGAGGCCCTGTGTCAGGTGCCCGAGTCGATTTCGCGTTCCATGACGGATTACACGAAGGATCCTGATGTGCTGCTCAACCGGCGGGCGGCCGTGGGCGACATGATCGAGCGGCTGGTTGAGGCGCTGGGCGAGGAACCGTAGAGCATATCGGTGCGCCCGATGCGGGGACGCAAGGAGGAGACTGGATGATGGGGCCTGCGCTGATGCGCTTGTCCGGCGTTGTGTTCGCCGTGTGCGTGGCACCATGGGCGGCCTCGCAGTCCGTGTCGGGCTGGAGTGGGGGCCCTCTTCTGCTGAACCAACTCCTGGACGGCTCCGGGGGCTCGCTGCTCGGCAGTGCGCGGATCGAGCCGGCCGGCATGGAGGCTGCGGACACGCTCTCGACGGATCCCCAGACGGGGCTCGTGTTGCGCCAGCGCTATCACGCCGGCCCCGAGCGCCAGTGTCTGGTTATCGAGAGCACGTTGAGCAATCCCACCGGCGCGCCGCAGCACGCCGGCCCAGTCCGCCTGGCGGACTGGGGGTTTCGCGTGGCCGGCAGCGACGATGCGATGCGCTACCACGCGCTCACCTACCGCAACGAGGAGTGGTACGGCTCCACCTTCTGGGCCGGCCCGGACTGGACTCGCGTCGGCAAGGACTGGCACCATCCCGGCAACGGCACGCCCAGCGTCCGCCGGTTCACGGCCCCCCGGGACGGCCGGGTTGCCATTTCGGGGCGCGTCTACAAGGCCGACACGAACAATGGCGGAGGCGACGGCGTCCGGCTCATGATCCGCCATGGCGCCCGCGCGGTTTGGCAGGGGGAGATCGACGGGGCCGACGCGGCCGGCCTCGAGCCCCGGCTGGAACTCGACGTCCTCAAGGGCGACGCCATCCGGTTCGTCGTCCACAAGCGCGGCGCCATCGCCTACGACACCACGCACTGGGATCCCGTCGTCACATACGCGGACGGCACGCGGTTTCAGGCCTCGGAGGGGTTCTCGACTACGGAGCAAGGCGCCGGCGGCTGGGCCTACGAGATGGACGTCGACTCGGAGGCCGGGCAGTACGCGCCCCGCGCCAGCGCATTCGGCATCGACGGGGGTCTGCGCGAGGAGCCCGTCACACCGGGTGCGGTGGTCGCCTTCTCGCACGCCGAGGCCATGCCCGTTGTGGCGGTGTCCGACGCAGTTGACGGAAGCGGCATCGCGCTCGTCCTCGATGACGCGGGCCCGTGGGGGGTGTCGTGCCGGGTGGACGATGGCCTGCTCTACGTCAGCGTGACGTCCGGCGGCGACGAGCCGGGGGTCTCCC
>JAFGTL010000734.1 GCA_016934125.1 Candidatus Hydrogenedentota bacterium | reverse complement strand
GTCTTGTCGGTATTCACCGTGATCGGTTTGCTGCGATCGATGGCTTGGTTGTTGAGGAACAAGGTGCCGCCGGTCGTGATGACGATGGCGTTGTCCTGGGAATCGTCCTTGTGGGCATCGTCGAGCCATTCCACGGTGGACGTGGCCTCGGGATAGAACCGGCTGCCGAGCTCGGTCATCTTGAACGCGCCCTGGTCGCCCTGGATGGTCTCCGAGGCGCCCTTCTGGGCGTTGGCCGTGATGCTCGAGTACACGACGCGCACCTTGTAGGGCGCGTTGAGATCCGGATTGTCCTTCTGCCCCTGGTTGCGCGGCTCGATGGCCACGTAGGCGTCGCTCTCGGGCGTGATGTCGTACTCGAAGACCACGTTGACGTTGTCGAACACCTCGCGGCCGTCGCGCCAGTAGTCGAGTCCGCCGTAACCGACGACCTTGGTCGGGCGCGCATCGAGGAACCAGTTGGCCACGTCGAGGGCGTGGGTGGCGAGTTCCGTCATGAGCCCGCCCGAACTCTCGCGGTACAGGCGCCAGTTGTAATGGCGCTCGAAGTCCTTGATGTACTCCTTCTCCCTCTCGGTGAGCGGCCGTGTCGGGAGGGGGCGGCGCCACTGGTTGTTGCGGTGCCACTGGGCGTCGATGTGGTTGATCCGGCCGATCACGCCCTCGCGGGCCATCTGGAGGCCCTTGTTGTACGTGGGGTTGTAGCGGCGCTGGTGGCCGACCTGGAGGAACCGCTCCGCGTCGTGGGCCTTCTGCACGAGGTCGCGGGCGTCCTCGATGGAGTAGCACAAGGTCTTCTCGCAGAACACCCATTTGCCCGCGTCCAGGCAGTCCCAGGAGATGTCGTGGTGGGTGTGGAGGGGCGTCGCGATGACGGCCGCATCGAACTCGACCTCCTCGAGCATCTTCCGGTAGTCCATGTACTTCTTGACGTCGCCGCCGCCGGCGTGCTGGTAGCCGGCTTCGAGGTGGAACTCGTAGACGTCGCACACGGCGACGACTTCGATGTTCTGAGCCCGGGTCAGGCCGTCGTAGAGGTGGAATCCGCCCTGGCCGCCGGTTCCGATGCTGGCGACGCGCACCCGCTCGTTTTTCGCGTACGAGAAGGGCGAATAGGTTGTTGCGATGGCGACACCGGCCGTCGCGCTTGCGGTCTTAAGGAAGTTGCGTCGTGAGAAACCTTTGCTCATAACCACTCCTCATATTCAGGCGGGAAAGTTGATCCGCCGCGGTTCAGGGTTGCCGCCTTCCGGAACGGGCACCAGGATGGCGCGGATATCCGGATGAGTCTGGCAGTAATGGCGGGCTTTTTCCTCGCCCATCACAAAGAAGGCCGTACTCAGTGCGTCGCTCGTCATACCGGCCGACGCGACCACGGTCGCGCTCAGCATTCCTTCAACCGGCCGGCCCGTCCGGGGGTCGAAGATGTGGCAGTACTTCGTGCCGTCGAGCTCGAAGAACCTCTCGTAACTCCCGGAGGTAGAGAGCGATTCGTCGCGCAGAACCACTTCATCCAACTGTCTCTCGTTATTATACGGATCCCGGACCCGCACTGTCCAGCCGGGCTCGCCGGGCGGGGTGCCGATGGCCATGACCGTACTCGTGCCGGCGTGCAGGATCGCGCTCGTAACACCGTATTGATGAAGGACTTGCGATGCGTGGTCCAGGGCAAGGCCCTTACCGATCCCGCCAAAATCGAGCAGCACGCCTTCCTGGGCGAACCGGACGGTTCGATCCTCCTCGGCGATCTCTACGTGATCCATGCCCACCAAGGCGAGGGCCTCGTCCAGTTCCGACTGGGCCGGCAGCCGGCCCTCGCCCCGGTAGAAGCCCCACAAGGCAATGAGCGGGCCGACGGTGACGTCGAAGGCGCCGTCGGTGTCCTGGTTGACTTGCTTGGCGAAGAGGAGGAGGTCGCAGAAGTCGGGCGCGACGCGAACGGCCTCGTGAGCGGCACGGTTGTTGAGGTAGGAAGTCTGGCTCTCCGGCCGCCACCGGCTGATCCGCATTTCGAGGGCGTCGACGGCGTGGAACGCCTCCTCGGCAATCTGGAGGATTGCGTCCGTGCCTTGGTCCCCGGGGCGTGTATAGAGGGTGAATGCGAACTCGGTGCCCATGGCCTGGTGTGTGAAGGTCTCATGGACGGGCGCGGCGGGCACGGGCTTCGGGGTTGGCTGGGCCGGCTCCTCGACTGCCGGCGGCGCAACGGCCACAGCCTTGGGGGCGAACTGGGCCTTGAGGTCGCTCCAGTTCTTCTGGAGCCCCCAGACGGCCACGACGCTCATCAGGACGACGCTCGTCATGAGAAACACCGTCCACAGGGCCATCACGAGGCCGCGGGGCCGCTCTTGGCCCATGTAGGATCGGTTGTAGAGCAAGAGGAGGAAGCATAACACGGCGATGGGCATCAGGGGCGCCGCCAATGTGGACGCCGTAATGGCCGCCCACCACGGGAACTTGATGAATACGCCCACGACGCCGACGGCGGGCACGAGCGAGAACCACCATCGGGCCCGGCCTTCGTGTTTCATGCCGAACATCTCGCAGCCGATGAAGCCGCCGGCAAGCATGTGGGTGATGATGGTCGAGAAGCCGATAGCGAGCATGCCGGTGCCGACGAGGAGCAGCGCGAGCGCATTGCCGCCGCCCGCGCCGAGGGCTTTGCCGAAGGTAGGGCCGAGCACGGGCACGATCGCGCGGATGTCCTTGAGGATTTCGCCGCTCTGTCCGGGCTCGGGCCCGAGGGTGTTGGCCACCGCGAGCACCATGAACGTGGTGGCGAACAGAAACGGGACGGCGAGGCCGGTGGCCAGGTCGAAGTAGGCGAGTTCCTTATGCTGTTTGCCCCATTTCTTGTTGAGCAGGCTGTAAGGATACAGGAACAGCATGTTGATGCCGGTGGTCGCGGCCAGGCCGCCGACGATGGGCTTGATGGCGCGCTCATCGAGTGGGACGCCCGAGACGAGATCGCTCAGGAAGGAAATGCCCGTGATGCCCAGGAACAGGCGTTTCCATTGGATGCCCGTGGCTACGGCGACAATGGCGAAGGCGAACACGATTGTCCAGACGAGGATCTTGGTGGCGAGTTCGAAGTAGTGGAGGCCTTTGGCGCCGGCGTGATACATGCGCACGATGGCGCAGGCGCCAGCCAGCAGCAGCACGCCGATGAGGATCGAGCCGGCCGTCCCGCCGAGGTTGAGTCCCAGGCCGGTAGCGAGTTCACGCACGCCGTTGGCGGCCAGGGAGTATTGCGGAATATGCCAGAGGATGGTGGCCACCATGGCGCTCACGGCCCATACGATGGCCAGAAGCGGATGCAGCCGTTCCCAGAACACCCGATACGTCCGCTCGCCGGAATGGCAGGTCTGCTTCGCGATCACCGCCAGCACACAGTATCCCAGCACCATGCCGAGCGGCTGCACCCACAGCAGTTTGTAGCCCAGCAGCGCCCCCAGCAACACGCACGACGCCACCGAACCCCCGCCGAGCGTCATGGCGCTCTGCATGTAGCCGGGGCCGGTGAGCTTCGCGTAGCCGAGGATCCGCTTGCCCAGCGACTGCCCGGCCAGTTCAGAAAGGTACCGCTCCTCGTCCATTGGAATTCCCCCATTTCGCATAGTTATCCACCGCCGAGTCTACCACCACGGCCACGGCGCTGCAACCAGACGCCCCACGGGTTGAATCACCGTTCCCCGGCACATAAGATGGCCGAGTCGATGGCAGAGGGGGCTTCCCCGGCGGGACACCGGCCTGTCGGATGCGCCCGAGTGTCAGCCGGACGGAACCAGCCCGGGCAGCGGGTGTTCAAGGAGCAAATTGGATGAACTGGGCTCGATTGATGTGTGTCACGGCGGCGGGGTTGTTGCCGGCGGCTGCATTTGCCCAGGACGGGGCGCGGGCGGTTTTCGTGGAGGGCGGCGTTGCGAGACTCGTGGCGTCGGAGGGCGCGGCATGGCGTCCGGGCGACGGATACATCGAGTGTTCGGGCGTCGGGAACTACTTGCGGGCCGGTAAGGCGCTCGGGACAGGCGACTTCCGGATCCACATCAGGCTGAGCCTCGAGCGGATCAACCACACCGCGGCGTCGTTCATGATTGAGGAGAAGAGCCATTTCGGATTCGACGGCGCCGGCGGCAGGTTGTTCGTGGAAGGGCCGTTGTTGCCGAGAAAGACGACGTATGTGGACGGCAGCGCCGGCCTGATCCAGGGCGGGAAGCCCTTTACGCTGGAGGTGACTCGCTCCGGAAGCCAACTCGAGTTCGCGGTGGATGGCAAGAGGGTGTTCGAGGCGAACCTCGGCCCGGCCCGGTTTGGCGTGTTCGGATTGCGCCCGTGGCGCAGCACGATGCGTGTCTACGACTTCTGGGCCGAGGGCGAATTGCACGATCTGCCCCCGCCGCGTACGCAGCCCGAGGCGTACACCATCCCCGTCATTGATTTGGGCCGTGAGAAGCACCGGCAGGTGGTGGTCGAGTCCATCCCCGGGCAGTACCTCGGCCATCCGACCACGGTGCTGCTTCGCGATGAGAAGACGATCCTGGTGACGTATCCGCTGGGCCACGGCGGCCCGAGCGCCGTGCTGAAGAAGAGCGAAGACGGCGGGCTAACGTGGAGCGAGCGGTTGCCCGTGCCCGAGAACTGGGCGACGGCCAGGAACTGCCCCTGCCTGCACCGGTTGACGGGCCCGGACGGCGTCGAGCGGCTCTTCGTGTTCGAGGGGAACGGCGCGATGCGCCAGTCGGTCTCGCTGGACAACGGCGCGACGTGGACGCCTTTCGAGGCGAATGGGCTTCACTGCGTGGTGGCGCCCATCACGATCGTGCCCATCTCGGGCGGGCGGCACCTGGCCCACTACCACCGGGGCGCGGGCGATCGGGATCGGCCGCCGCTCACCATCTGGCAGAGCGTGTCGGCGGATGGCGGCCTGACGTGGGGCCCGGAACGCCAGGTGGCCGCGTACGAAGGCGCCAATCCGTGCGAACCGGCGCTGATCCGGTCGCCCGATGGGAAGCAACTCGTATCCATCATGCGCGAGAACGCACGACGGTACAATTCGCTGATGATCGTGAGCGACGACGAGGGCGAGACGTGGTCGGATCCCGTCGAGTTGCCTGCCAGCCTGACGGGCGATCGCCACATGCCCCGCTACGCCCGGGACGGCCGGCTGGTGATCGCCATGCGCGACACGGCATACGCGGGGCCGACTCGGGGCGATTTCGTGGCCTGGGTGGGCACCTACGACGACATGGTCAACCTGCGGGAGGGCCGGTATCGCGTCCGGCTGCTCGAGAGTCCGAAGAAGTTCGATCTCGGCTACCCGGGCCTGGAACTGCTGCCCGACGGGACATTTGTGGCGACGACGTACGCGGTGTTGAGCGAAGGCGAGAAGAACTCGGTTGTAAGTGTGAGGTTTACCATGGCAGAACTCGATGAGAGAGCGGCACGGCTTCCGGAACAGGCACCCCTTTTCGTGGCCGGGCAGGACGGCTACCACACCTATCGGATCCCGGCGATCCTGGTGTCGAAGAAGGGGACCATCCTTGCCTTCTGCGAAGGGCGCAAGAACAGCGGCGCCGATCACGGCGACATCGACCTCGTGTTGAAACGCAGTTTCGACAACGGGGCCACCTGGGGCCCGATGCAGAAGGTGTGGGACGATGGGGAGAACACGATCGGCAATCCCTGCCCCGTGGTGGATCAGTCCACCGGCACGATCTGGCTGCCGTTCTGTTGGAACAACGATCGGGTGTTCGTGACGCGCAGCGACGACGACGGCGCGACGTGGGCGGAGCCGGTGGAGATCACCGACAGCGTGAAGCCGGATTCGTGGGGGTGGTATGCCACCGGGCCCGTGCACGGGATCCAGTTGGCGAGCGGGCGCCTGCTGATTCCATGCGACCACCGCGTGAAAGGCGTCGAGATCAACACCTCCCATGTCATCTACAGCGACGATCACGGCGCGACGTGG
>JAFGTL010000733.1 GCA_016934125.1 Candidatus Hydrogenedentota bacterium | reverse complement strand
GCTCGCGATCCGCGTCACCGCCCGCTGCGAGCAGATCCTCGCCCAATTGGCAAAGGGCGGCCCGCTCCGCGGCATCCATCGGGATACGCAATCGGTGTGCGTCTCGAGGCAAAGGCATGTTCGGCTCGAGATCGAGGATTCTGCTCTGCTCGGCGCTCACGTAAGCGTCGCGAGAGAGTTTCATCTGCTTCAGTACATCGAGTGCCGCGGCGCGGCCGAAGTCTGGCCCATACGACAGCGCGTCCAGCGGCTCCGCCGCCCACGCGCCGCAGAATAAGAGTGCCACAAGGACACCCGAAGATATGGTGACAATCCTGACTCTGATCCGGCGACGGAAGGCCCGTGCGGTTGTCATTGTCGCTTTCCCTTCTCAGTCCTCGTCCAGGAATGCGCCGTATTGAGCCTGCTTTCCTGGAGGCACTGGGGCGTTGCACCAGACAGTTGAGTCAGTCGTCAATGGAGTGACAGAAACCCAACTTCGGCTGGATGTTGTCCTGCCCATAACGTTGTTTGTGTACTCGTCACCTGTGGCAGTCAGAGATACATGGCCGAGCCCGTGATGAGTCGAGCCCGGGTCGGTGGTACCGGTGTTATGGCCCCATTCGTGGACTAGATTACCAACAACGTAAGTTTCCAGGCCAAGCACTGCTCTGTTGATTACGCACGCCCCTCCTCCACCTCTGTCGTATACCGTGGGCGGCGTGGCATTCGGATTCACCACCTGTAGAGCGTATCGCACGAATAGGACCTCAAAGTCCTCCTGGCTGAGGAAGTCTCCCCAATCGGTTGGCGGGTTCGCCATGCCCTCCTTGTGAAACACGAAATCCGTAGGATGGACATACCATGGATCCCCGCCACCAATCCATGCAACCTCCACACCTGCCCAGCACGATGACATCGCCGAAACCACCTCCGGCGAACTATTGAATGGGTCGTTATAGGACTGCATGACATATTTAGCACACACGGCCATATCGTAGCCGCCGCGATACTCATCTTCGCTGTCCAGATCCCCATCCTCATCGCTGTCATACTGACGCCAGGGCCCGTCAATGGGGTCATCGTTCAGGAGCACTTCGTTTGTGTGGTCCACGTAACCTCGTATCTGGGCCTCCTTCCCGCCCTGCGTGCAGTAGAACCTACGATTGCGGATGGCCCGACTATCCACCACGTTGACTGACACCTGCCTGCTGGCCGGGTTTCCATCACCCTCGTCAGCTTCGCACCCTTCCCGCGACAGGGTGATGGTGACAGTGCCTGGAGTATCCGGCGCCTTGATCCAGGCCCACGGGTCGGTGTCGTAGTTGAAGTCCGGGCAGTCAATGTGATCGATCTCCTCGTCCGAGGTTGGCAGCACCGGCTCCCCAACGGCCCCAGAGGCATGCCATATGTACTTCTTGTCAACGTTGTTACTTGCGTGCGCACGGACATTCCCCGATGAACAGTCGGGCAAATCGTCGCCGGAGCCGCAGAGCCCATAGGTACAGTAGGATCCCGGGCCCTTGACGATGTCGCAGTCCCCGCCGCCGGATGCGGAAACATAAATATAGTGACCTATACATACGCTAGAGGGGGCCATTATGCCGAGAACTCCGGGCGGCGAGCCAAGGTTGGTTGTCTTGCCCCCTGGGAAGTACTCGGACTCGTTCACACACTCACAGCCCCCGGTATCAACCGCCCACAGCCTCCCGGGAAGACCGAACATGAGAACCGCTGCCAGCAGCCCAATAGCCATCGGTTGTCTATTCGTGATGTTCCACATTCACCCCTTCCTCTGAGGCCTGCGGGCCACCGACTGACGCCGCGCTGAACCCCCGGCCCCCGGGGGCTGCCTGCGTTGCGCGCCTTGCCCCATCGGCAGCCCTGACTGCGCCTGCGGCCACATCGGCCTCTGTCATCCTTCGTGTTGGAGCCCTGCACTCCCCGAGGAGTCCGGCAGAGGTAGAATAGCGCGCTACGTATGGGTACGAAAAACGAAGCGCACAGCCACTTTGCTGATGCTGTTGACCTCCACACGCATCTCCGCGGACAGCGGCTCTACTCATATGCAGTCTACACGGCCGGTATGGTTATGTCAAGTAGATTGTTGAACTGGATTTCTGGCACAACCGCCCGAGGGCGTTTCGGGTTCCCCGCCGAACGGGCGAACGGCCGACAGGCATGGCGGCCCGGGACATCCGCGCGAGTGCGCACGTTGAAAGAGCCGGAGTGTAGGACTTTGGGGCCCTTCCTGGCCGTCTTCGAATGGCACGATGGCCTGGGGGCGCGGACACCAGCATTCCTGCGGAGTCTGTCGGCAACCCAGCGGCCATCGATGAGTGAATTCCTTCTTGCGTCTCAGCCTGCGGCTTCTCACCCCTCGACCCCCGGCGCTTCAGGGCGCCCGCCGCCACGCCCAAGCGCAACGCCCTTGAAGGGGTTCTCCGGCGGATGTATCGTGCTCCGTGTTGTCACAACGCCCTTGACGCGCCGTACAGGCGCGAGGAGGTTTGCTATGTCCTGCGAGGCGACTGGCCTCACGAACGCTGTCGCCCTTCCTGGCGAGAACGCCGTGAGCGCACGCTACCTGAACGTCATCACCCGGTGGATTCGATACGCCATCAAGGCGAACCTGTACGCGCCTTGGCCCGTGCGGCCCGATTGCGGCCATTTCCTCGGCGGCCTCCACTGGTATGGCAACGAGACGGCGTTGCCGCTCTTCGCCATCGCCGCCGCGACCGCGTCGCCCGATTTCGACGAGCGCCACGCGGGCCGCTCGCGCGACGAACTGCGCGCCATGGCCCGCTGCGCCCTGCGGTACCTCTGCTTCACCCACGACACCGGGCCCGAAGACTGCCTCCGGCCCGCCACGGGCTGGAACGATCGGCCCGCCGGCAACACCAAATGGGGCGAGCGCGGCAAGGGCTTCTTCCCCGAAAGCCAGTGTGCCACCACCATCGCCCCGATGGTGCTCTCGGCAGCGCTGCTGAACGATTTGCTCGACGACGAGGATCGCGCCATGCTCGCCACCGTGGCCGCCGACTACATCGCCCGGTTCGGCACCATGGCGCCCAAATCCGGCGTATACGTCGATTCGCAGATCGAGGAAAACGCCTGGACGGGCCTCGGCCTCACCGGATCCCTCATGCTTCTGCCCAACCAGCCGGACTGGGACGCCCTGTGGGAGAACGCCAAGCGCTGGACGTTTTGCTCGTGCGTGACCGCCGACGACATCGTCGATCCCACGCCCTTCGACGACGCCGGCTCCGTGGCCGACTGGACGCGCTTCTGTTGCACCGTCCTGCCCGACGGCACCGTCGAGAACCACGGGATCGTGCATCCCTTCTATGCGGCGGCCGCCATCTCGCTGACGGGCCTGGCCGAGAGCCTCGTGCGGGTGTTCGGCGCCGCCGTGCCGCCCCATTTCCACTGGCGGCGCCCTGAGATCTATGCCATCCTGAAGGCCTGGTGCGATGACTTCGGCATCGCCCACACCGTTCAGGGCATGGACTGGCCCTATGTCTTCCTCACGACCACCTGCGCGGGCCACGCGCTGGCCGCCACCTACCTCCGCGATCCCGATGCCGGCCTGCTCCACGAACGCGCCCTGCGCCAGCTCGAACGATCCTCCGAGGCCCATGGCGGACGCTGCGTGCCGGAGGAAGTGGCCCGGTTCTGCCACGATCAGCAGGACTGCATGATCATGCGCGAACTCGGCGTTTGGGCCGCGGCGAACGCCTATCTCGCCTTCCGGCTCGCCGAACCGGCCTGCGCGCCCACCGAGCCCGGAGTCTTCCTCGAATCCGTACGCGGCGTGCACGTCTACCCCCATGGCGGCACCGTTCTCCACGTTCACGACAAAGGCCGCACGAGTCTCTCGTGGCGCAACGAGACGATGGTGCTCCCGGCCACCCGGGAAGGCATACGGCTCGTGGGTTGTGCCCGCGGCACGCTGCTCGCCCGGGTGGCCGTGCGCGGCAAGGACGCCTCCCGCAAGCAGGTGGCCTTCCGGCTTCGCGAGGATACGGATCGCGTCTGCGCCCTCCTCATCGAAGATCTCGCCCAATGCACCGTCCGCCGCCACGTCTTCTTCGCGTCCCTGCCCACGGGGAAGTGCTTCGTGCACGAGCGGCTCACCGCCCTCGCCGATATCACCGTCGAGCACGTCCGCCAAGGCTATGTCAGCATCATGAACGACGGCCTGTTCGCCGAGCATCCCGACTTGCGCGGCCGCCGCCGGCTCTATTGGCAGGGCAACCAGGCCGAATTCGAAGGCTATGCGTCCGACTCGCCCGACCATGACGTCACCCAACCGCTCGCCCCCTCCCCCTGGGTGAACGTGGACGACAAACTGGGATTCGTGTTCGAGACCACCGGCGCCGCCGTCTACATCAACCGCCATCGATTCGTCGTATGGCACGCCATCGAGGACGATCTGATCCTCGGCCTCGACGATACCCCGCGCGACGTGCCCGCGGGCGCCGAGATCGCCGCGATGGCCGTCTTGTGCTGCCCCGAGCAGCATCACGACGACACCGCCGCCCACCCGCCGATACGCATCGATGAGACGGACGGCCTCTGCACGACGCGAATCGACGGATTCACCTGCACATGGTCGTTCGGCCCGCGTCCGGCCGCTGCCATCGAGGGCGACGGCTGACGCGGAGCACCCCGCACCGGCCCCGGGCAATCGCAGGTATCGTTTTGGGGTTCCGCTGTGGCATACTGGCGGCGGACGACTTTGAGTGATGGGCGGCTCGCACCTCCGGGTTCGGGCCCCGACATGGGAAGGGCCTCGAAGGGACTCCAGCGCGAGGAGGGGGATTTCTCCGATGCGCAATGCGCCTGACGGACTGAGGCACGCGCTACTCGAACGCCTGATGCACTACTACCATTTCCTGAGCGACGTCACGGAGGCGGGACTCGGGGAAACCGTGACGAGCGGCCAGGTCGCCGAGTTGATGCACACCGATGACACGCTGGTTCGCAAAGACCTGGCCGCCATCGGCGTGCGCGGCCTGCCCAACGTCGGCTTCAAATGCGCCGAAGTCGTCAGCGCCATCCGCGATGCCCTTGGCTTCGACCATCCCTACCGCGCCGTCCTCATCGGCGTCGGCCGCCTCGGCAGCGCCATCGCATCCTATCGCGGGTTCTCCAGTTACGGCCTCGAGATCTGCGGCCTCTTCGACAAAGACCCCGTCAAGGTCGGCTTGGTCGGCGGGGGGCTCGTCGTCCTCCCCGTACAGCGCCTGGCCCTGGTGGTCGCCCAGCACCACGCCAGCATGGCCATCATCTGCGTCCCCGCCGAGGACGCCCAGGAAGTCGCCGACCTCGCCGTCAGCGCCGGCATTAAGGCGATCTGGAATTTCGCCGCAACGGATCTCGTTCTTCCCGACGACGTGTTTGTGCGCCACGAACACATCTCTGTGGGGCTTGCCGTATTGAGCTATCACTTGAATCAAGCAGCCCGGGGAAATGGATAACATTCTGCAAAATAATGCGTTATGCGGTTCGACCCAGCCCGATTCCGCCCCGCGTCCCGCGGGGGCGAGGGCTTGAGAATTCGTACTTGTGACGAGTGTTGAACGGGCCAAAGAACTTGTGATAAGATTCACGAATTGCGGGCGCGCCCTTCTCGGGCTCCGGGCGCTCACCCGCTCAGGCAGTGGACGGTTACATGGCCCGCCGCCGGATATCTTTCCGGTTCGGCGCACGCCATGCGCAACCAAGGAGGCGCTGCACGTCGCCGCGTTGGAGGCAGGAGAGAATGGCTGAAGATTACGCGAAACTCGTCAACGAAACGGTGGAGAAATTCGGGAAGGACCGCGGCCGTCTCATGGACATCGCGCGGGCGCTCCATGCCGAACTGGGGCACCTGTCCGAGGACACGATCGGGCTTGTCGCCGACGCCCTCGGCATTCATCGCGTCGAAGTCCGCGACATGGCCAGCTTCTACGCGTTCTTCTCCCGTGAACCCAAGGGGCGCGCCACCATCCGGCTTTGCAACGCCGTCGTCGAGCGCATGAAGGGCGCCGACGAAGTCGCCAAAGCCTTCGAGGAGGCCGTAGGCTGCTCTTTCGGCGAGACGAGCGAAGACGGCAAGATCTCCCTCGAGTACACCCCCTGCATCGGCATGTCCGACCAGCCCCCGTCCGCCCTCGTGAACGGCGTCGTGCTGACACGGATCCGGCCCCAGGATGTGCCCGGCATCGTCGCGGCCCTCCGCAAAGGCGAGGGCGGCGGCAGGCTCCACGAAGGCGGCTACGAATCCTCCGAGGTCGAATTGAACCTGCGCCAGACCGGCCCCGTCGTCTTCGCCCCCATGGAACGCGGCGCTGCCATCCGCAAGGCCGTCAACATGACCGCCGACGACGTCATCAACGAACTCAACCGGGCCCGCGTCCGCGGACGCGGCGGCGCCGGATTCCCCACCGCCATGAAGTGGGACTTCTGCCGCAAGGCCGAGGCCGACGCCCACTACGTCGTGTGCAACGGCGATGAGGGCGAGCCCGGCACCTTCAAAGACCGCGTCATCCTTACCGAACAGGCCGACCTCCTCTTCGAAGGCATGACCGTCGCCGGCTACGCCATCGGCGCCCAGGAAGGCTTCCTATACCTGCGGGGCGAATACGAGTACCTCATCGGCCACCTCCAGCAGACCCTCGCCAAACGCCGCCGCCTCGGCTTGCTCGGCGAGAACATCTGCGGCCGCGAGGGCTTCAACTTCGACATCCGCATCCAGTTGGGCGCCGGCGCCTACGTCTGCGGCGAAGAATCCGCACTCATCGAGTCCCTCGAAGGCAAACGCGGCGCGCCCCGCGACCGACCCCCGTTCCCAGTCCAGAAGGGATACCTCAGCCGGCCCAGTTCCGTGAACAACGTCGAAACCCTCTGTTGCGCCGCCCGCATCATCGAACACGGCGCCGACTGGTTCGCCGCCATGGGCACCAAGGACTCCACCGGCACCAAACTCCTCAGCGTCTCGGGCGACTGCGAGCGGCCCGGCGTGTACGAACTCGAATACGGAATCACCGTCGAGAAGCTCCTCGAACTCGTAGGCGCCGACGGGGCCCAGGCCGTGCAGATCGGCGGCCCCTCCGGCCAGTGCCTCGCCCCGAAGGATTTCGGCCGCGCCATCTCCTTCGAGGACGTGCCCACCGGCGGATCCGTGATCGTGTTCGGCCCCGAACGCAACCTGCTCGAATGCATGCGCCAGTTCATCGAGTTCTTCGTCGACGAGTCGTGCGGATGGTGCGCCCCCTGCCGCGTCGGCACGACGCTCCTGCTCAAGCAACTCGAGAAGGTTCTGGAAGGCAAAGGCACCCGCGCCGACCTCGATCAACTCGAACGGCTCGGCGTCACCGTCAAGACCATGAGCCGGTGCGGCCTCGGGCAGACCGCGGCGAATCCCATTCTGACCACGCTGCGGAACTTCCCCGACCTCTACGACAACCTGATCAAGCCGGGAGACTTCATCCCGTCCTTCGACCTGAAGAAAGCGATCGCCGAGAGTTGCGCGATCACGGGCCGGAACCCTGAGCTGGAGGAAGAGCACGTATGAGCGACGAAACCATGACGATTATCATCGACGGCGTCGAGGTGGCCGCCCAGCCCGGGCAGACTATCCTCGAAGCCGCGGATCAGGCCGGCGTCTACATCCCCCGGCTCTGCTACCATCCGGACCTCCCGCCCGGCGGCCACTGCCGCCTGTGCACCGTCAAGGTGAACGGCCGCCCGGCGAGTTCCTGCACCTTCCCCGCGAGCGACGGCCTCGTGATCGAGAACGACACCGAGGAACTCAACGCGTTCCGGCGCACCATCGTCGAGATGCTCTTCGTCGAGGGCAACCACCACTGCCCCTCCTGCGAGGCGAGCGGCGATTGCGAACTCCAGGCCATGGCCTACCGCCTCGGCCTGCTTACGCCGACCCTCCCCTACCTGCGCCAGCCGCGCCAGCTCGACGCCAGCCACAAGGATGTCTACATCGACCGCGACCGCTGCATCCTCTGTGGCCGCTGCAGCCGTGCCTCGAAGGTGGAAGACGGCAAGACCGTGTTCGGCTTCGAAGGCCGCGGCATCCACAAGCGCATCGCCGTTGATGGCGCCAAGGGCCTGTCCGACACGGATATGAGCGTCGCCGACGAGGCCGCGCGAATCTGCCCCACCGGCTGCCTCCGCGTGAAACGCGAGGGTTACCGCGTGCCCGTCGGCCAGCGAACCTATGACCACACCCCGATCGGCTCGGACATCGAGCACAAGAAGGCAACGCGTTGACCGCCGGAGGACCTCTCCGGAAAGAAAGGGACTAGGAATGGCAAAACCACTGGTCGCAACCGCCCCCTTCACGGGCTGTTTCGGTTGCCATATGTCGCTGCTCGATATCGACGATCGGATCCTCGAACTCGCCGACCTCGTCGAGTTCGACAAGTCGCCCATCAACGATATCAAGACCTTTTCGCGCCCCGTCGACGTCGGGCTCCTCGAAGGGGGCATCAGCAACGACGAGAACGTCGAGTGGCTTCGGGAGTTCCGCAAAAACTGCAAGGTCCTCGTCGCGGTCGGGCAATGCGCCCTCACCGGCGGCGTGCCCGCCATGCGCAACACCGTGCCCCTCAAGGAATGCCTCGAGGAAGCGTATCTGAACGGGCCCACCGTCGTGGACGGCTGCATCCCGAACGACCCCGACATCCCCATTCTGCTCGACAAAGTGTATCCCTGCCATGAAGTGGTGAAGATCGACTACTTCCTGCCCGGATGCCCGCCGTCGGCCGATACCTTGTGGGCCGCGTTGACCGCGCTGTTGACGGGCAAGGACGTCGGATTGCCCTACGAACTGATCAAGTACGACTAAGGGCGATGCGCGCCCCCGCCGGCCGGGGCCGCGCCTCTCCCTCTTCGGAGGCAAATGACTATGGCTAAAGGTGCCAAGAACGCGAAACGCAAGATCGTCATCAATCCCGTGACCCGCGTCGAGGGCCACGGCAAGGTCACCATCCACATGGATGAGGCCAACCATGTCGAGCAGGCCCGGTTTCACATCATCGAATTCCGCGGCTTCGAGCGCTTCATCCAGGGCCGCTTCTACTGGGAGGCGCCCGTGGTCGTCCAACGGCTGTGCGGCATCTGCCCCGTCAGCCATCACCTCTGCG
>JAFGTL010000732.1 GCA_016934125.1 Candidatus Hydrogenedentota bacterium | reverse complement strand
TTCCAGGCCGTGTTTGCCCATGTCTGCCACCCCGGGAGCGCGTGCACCGACGAGGAACGGGCGGCCGCCCGGCGCGCCTGGGAACGGATGCGCTTCATCGGCTTCGATTCGTTCGAGGGGCTGCCCGCCCCGGAGGGCGTCGACGCCGGCGCACCGGATCTGCCGAAAGGGAAATTCGACTGCTCGGAACCGGCGGTTCGCGGGAACATCGCGGCGGCGGGCGTCCCCATGGAGAAAGTCGTCACGGTGCCCGGCTGGTATGCCGATACGCTGACACCGGCTACTCGGGAGCAGCTTAGCCTTGAGGCCGCGGCGATCGTCCACATCGACTGCGACTTGTACGAGTCCGCCAAGCGGGTGCTGGACTTCGTGACGCCGCTGCTCTGTGAGGGCGCGATTCTGATCTTCGATGACTGGTATTGCTTCAAGGGGAATCCGGATCTGGGCGAGCAGAGGGCCTGCCGCGAATGGCTCGATCAGAACGGCGTCTGGACGCTCCACCAATACCAGAAAGAGGGGCCCTGGGCCAACAGCTTCATCGTGGGGAGGCGGTAGCCGGCGCCGCATCGTCCCCGGCGCCAGACTCGCCTGCCGCCGAATTCGCGAAACGCAGCGCCAGCCCCGTTACGCATGCGATCACCAAGGGCGGGCGCATTTCGGTGAAGCCGATAGACGCCGTCATGGCGAGCAGCGCCAGAGACGCGAGCGCAAGCCCGAGCGCCGACAAGACGGCCCACTCGATGCCTCCCCGGCTCGCTATACGGAGGCCCGCGCGTATCCGGCGGCATACGAGCACGCAGAGCCAACCGAGGGCGGCCGAGCCAAGCAGGCCGAATTCGGCGAGGGCCGTCAGGTAGGCGTTGTGGGGGCTCGGCGCTGTGGGGTGCCCGCGGTAGTAGATGACGGGATTGATGTGATCGCCGCCGTCCGGCTGCCAGTGGGGGGCGCACTCTTGCCGCGGATAGATCGCGCCGGGGCTGACGCCGAAGACGGGATGATCGCGCCACACGGCCACAGCCGTCTTCATGCTCTGCCAGCGATGCTCGACAGACGCGTCCTCGAAATACCCCCGCGACCAGTAGCGGCTGAAGTCGTATCGGGAGACGAGCGCCGCGCTGAGCGCGGCCAGTCCGATGAGGAATGCCACGCTCGCACAGGCCACGAGCAGCCGCCCTCGACGCTGCGCAATCAGGGCGTACGCGACGCACGCAAGTACGGTGATTGCAGCCGCAAACAAGACGGAGCGGGACAGGCTGAAGAGGATTCCGAGGGCCATCGAGGCCGCTCCACCGAAGTAGAAAAGCCGCCAGAACCGGCCCCGATCCGCGATGCCCAGCATCAGGCAGAAGGGGAGACAGAACAGCAACACCGTGCCCACGGAAATGGGGTGGCCGAGGGGCGTGCGCCCTCGGGCGAGATCGAGCGTGCCGGCGCCCGCCTGCGCCCATCCGAGCAGCGCCGTCACGACGCCCGGCCGCAGTGCGAACACCACCATGACGAGTCCGGTGCCCGCAGCGAGGGCGAGAACAGCGCGTAGGGCGCGCAAGGCCAGTCCTGGCGGCAGGCTCAACGCAGGCAGGACGGCCACGAAGCCCAACGGGATCAGCGAGACGCCCGCGGAGATGACCTCCGAGATGATCGACCTCCCTGGCACGAACCGGCCGAAGATGTGGTTGTACACGATGCCCGCGGCGATAAGGCCCGCGAACAGCAGCAGGCCATGGCCGAAGGCGTGTGCGAAGGGCGCGCCCAGCGTCGGCCGGCCGGCACGTCGGCCGGCTGCCGCCTGCAGGAGAAGGAATGCGACAGAGGCCGCCGCGATCCAGTAAACCGGCGGGAGCCTGAACTCGCCGATTGGGATCGAGCACAGCGCGTCGAAGCGGTTGAGGAGCACAAAACACGAGAGGGGGGGCGCGAGCGCGACTGACACCCCGGTGCCGCCGTATGCGAGCCCGACGGCCACGGCGAGCACGCCCGCGATGGCCAACAGGCCGGCAAGCGGCTCAATGGCCACCATGACCCCGGCCACGGCACAGCAGCCGAGCAGAATCATGCGCCACCGCCGTTCGTCCGCCGCGCCACGCTCGCTAGTTTCCGAAGTCATTGTGCGCCCACCATCCGGCCTTTGCGCGGCCGCCGCAGACGAGCCTATCACAGCCATATCGCCCCGCTCAACGAGGGGCTTGGCGGAGCCGGCCTGCTGGACGAGTCGTGCAAGAAGCCGTATACTTGCGGCACTTACTCAGTTGGCGCGACAACGTCGCGAACCGGAGGGGCATTCATGATTGTCGGCGTGCCGAAGGAGATCAAGCAGGATGAAAACCGCGTGGCCATCGTGCCGCCCGGGGTGGCCGCCTTTGTGCACCACGGGCACTCGGTGCTGGTTGAGTCCGGTGCTGGCCTGGGGAGCGGTATTCCGGACGCAGCATACCGGGCCGCGGGAGCGCGTATCGTCAAACGGGCCGCGTCTATCTGGGAACGGGCCGGGATGGTGATCAAGGTGAAGGAGCCCCTCGGCGACGAACTCACGATGATGCGCGAGGGGCAGATCCTCTACACCTACCTCCATCTCGCGTCGAATGAGAAACTCACGCGGGCGCTCATGAGACACAAAGTCGCTGCGGTCGCCTATGAAACAGTCCAGTTGGACGACGGTTCGCTGCCACTCCTGACGCCGATGAGCGAGGTGGCGGGGCGTTTGGCCGTGCAGAAGGGGGCGCAGTGCCTGGAGGCCGGCTCGGGGGGCCGGGGCGTCTTGCTCAGCGGCGTGTCAGGCGTGAAGCCGGCGCATGTGGTGATTCTGGGCGCCGGGGTGGCGGGCAGCAACGCGTGTCCCATCGCCGTGGGCATGGGCGCCCAGGTAACCGTCATCGATCTCAATCCGGTGCGACTCCGTTACCTCAACGATATCATGCGCGGGCGTATCACGACCCTCATGTCGAACACGGCCAATATCGCCGAAGAGGTGGCTCAGGCGGATCTCGTCATCGGGGCCGTGTTGATCACGGGGGCGCGGGCGCCCCGCCTCATAACCAGGGGCCTCCTGAAACGGATGCGGGCCGGATCCGTTGTCGTCGACGTCGCGATCGATCAGGGCGGCTGCATCGAGACCTCGCGGCCGACCACCCATAGCGCCCCTACCTTCCGCGTGGACGACGTCGTGCACTACTGCGTAGCCAACATGCCGGGCGCCGTGCCCAGAACGGCCACTTACGCGCTTACCAATGTGACCCTCGGCCACGGCCTCGAGATCGCTGACAATGGAATCGAGGAGGCCGTCGCCCAAGATCCCGCTTTGAGGAAAGGCCTCAACACCTTCGGCGGCCGCGTCACGTGCCGCCCCGTCGCGGAGGCGTTCGGCATGGATTGCGCCGAGGTGTAACGTGAGCGGGCCGCTGGAATCACGGAGCGTTCGTGACACTCGGGGGGCGCCATGAACAGGGCCCAGCTCCGCCGGGACATCGAGTTCCTTGCCGGCGACCTGCCCCACCGCGGCGCGGGCACGGAACGGGAGCGCGCGGCCGCCATCTACATCCGCGATCGCCTCGCGGCCCACACGACGGATGCCGAGATCCGCGAATTCCACTGCATGGGGAGCGGCGCCCTGCTCTTCGCGTCGTACTATGTCGACTCCTTCGTCGTGGCCATGCTCGCGACCTGGTGGCCCTGGCTGGCCTTCGCCTACGGCCTGCCGGTGTTCCTGGCCTATCTCGCCGAGTTCAACGGATACAGCCTTTTCGGCCGGTTCCTGCCCCAATACGAAACGCAGAACGTCGTGGCCCGGCTGACGGCGGGCCGCGGCAGACCGCTCTTCGTCGTCACCGCCCACTACGACTCCCCCAAGGCGGGCCCGCTCCGGGCGCCCTCCGTAACCCGGTGGCTCCCCCTCGCCCATGCTGCCGTGATCGCCGCCATGGTGTCCGTGCTGGCCAGTTGCGCCGCCCAAGGCCTCGGCCTGTTCGAGGAGGCCGGCGTGCCCCCGCACATGGTGCTCCGATGGTGCGCGGCCTTCTACCTGGCTTGTGCGGCTGGTGCGCTCTTTCTGAGTGAGCAATCCGGGGAGTCCACGAGAGGCGCGGTCGACAACGCGTCAGGCGTGGCCGTGTTGCTGGGCTTGGCAAGCCGGTTCGCCGAAGAGCCCCTCGAAGGGGGCGCGGCCGTCTGGCTGGTGGCCACCGGGAGCAGCGAGACGTGGGCCAGCGGCATGCGCCATCTCCTGACGACGGAGCGATTCGACCCCCGGAACACGTACTTCCTCAACATCGATCGCGTCGGCTCGGGCGACGTCCGCTACGCCGCAGCCGAGGGACTGCATTACCTGTTCCGCAGTGCGCCCGAGATGGTGAGCGCGGCGGAAGCCGTTCGCGCCCCGCAGGGCGAGACGCCCGAGCGGTTGCGGGGAATCCCCTCCGATGGGGCCATGGCATTGGCTCGCGGCTTCAAGGCCCTCACGATCACCTCCGTGGACACCGAACAAGTGCACGCATCCATGCAGGATCCGTGGGATCGGCCCGGCGCGGTGAACTACGATACGGTGCTCAAGGCGGGGCAGTTCGCTGAGCGCACGCTGCGCCGCCTGGACGCGGCGCTGGCGGGCAGCGCCGATGCAGCGCCCCCCGACCGCTCGATCGACCCCGGCCGAGCCGATTGCTAGGCTCGTGCAGAAATGTGGATTTTGTGCGGACATTCGCGTGCCACACGTAGTATGATACCCCCAATAGGCGCCAACGGAAACGAGGAGGTTCGCGAATGCAGATCAACCCCCAGATCTTCCGGGAATACGACATCCGCGGCCTGGCCGGCACGGATCTCGACGAGGAGGTCGTCGCACGCATCGGCCGGGCGTACGGCATCTACATGCGCCGCAAGAGGAAGCACAACACGGTATGCGTAGGGCGCGACGGCCGCCTCACCTCGAAGCCCTATGCCGCCGCCCTCATCGATGGCATCACCTCCTGCGGAATCAATGTCATCGACATCGGCATGGTGCCGACCCCCCTCCTGTATTTCGGCCTGTTCACCCTGCCCGTCGACGGCGGCATCATGGTGACCGCGAGCCACAATCCCCAGGAATACAACGGATTGAAGGTGGCCGTCGGCAACGCCACCATCCACGGGAAAGAAATCCAGAAGATCCGCGCCATTGCGGCGAGTGGTGAGGGCGACTTCCCCCACGGCAACGTCTACTCGCGCCCGGTTACCATCACCCGGATGGATCTCGAGCCCAAGTACACGCGCCGGATCCTGCGCAGCGTCAAACTCAAGCGGAAGCTGAAGGTCGTCGTGGACGCTGGGAACGGGCCCGGCGGGCCCGTGGCGGTGCCGCTGTACGAGCAGTTGGGCTGCGAGGTTATCCCGCTCTACTGCGACGTGGACGGCACGTTCCCAAACCACCATCCCGATCCGACGGTGCCCGCCAACCTCAAGAAGCTCATCGCTACCGTCAAACGCACCAAGGCCGACTGCGGCATCGCCTTCGACGGCGACGTGGATCGCATCGGCGTTGTGGACGAGCAGGGCGGCATCATCTGGGGGGATCGGCTCCTGATCCTGTTCGCCCGGGCCATCCTGAAAGAGAAGCCGGGCGCGGCCATCATCTCCGAGGTAAAAGGCTCGCGCACGCTCTTCGAGGACATCGCCAAACACGGCGGACGGCCCATCATGTGGAAGACGGGCCATTCCCTCATCAAAGCGGCCATGAAGAAGTTCAAAGCGCAAGTGGCAGGCGAGATGAGCGGCCACATGTTCTTCAAGCACCGCTGGTACGGCTTTGACGACGCCATCTACGCGGGCGCGCGATTGCTCGAACTCCTCGCCTCCGGCCGGAAGCCGCTCCGGGCGCGTCTGGCCGATGTGCCCGAGACCTTCGCCACGCCCGAGATCCGCCTCGAGACCGACGAGTCCAAGAAGTTCGCCATCGTGGCCGAGGCCACGCGCTACTTCCAGCGTGAACTCGGGCTTAACGTGAATACCATCGACGGCGCCCGGATCGAGTTCGAGGACGGTTGGGGCCTGCTCCGCGCATCGAACACCTCGGCGGTGCTCGTGATGCGGTGCGAAGCGACCACACAGAAGCGCCTCAACGAGATCCGCCGCTTGATCGAGGACAAGGTGCGCGAACTGAGCCGGTAGCGCCGCGCGCGTGCCGCCTCGTGCTAGAACGCCGCCAGTTCCTGAAACGCCCGGTAGCGGGCCGCGATCGCCCGCTCGTCGATCTGCGCGAGCCGATCGGGGCCGAACGCCTCGCACGTGAACGAGGCGACCACGCTGCCGTGAACCACCGCTCTTCGCAGGCTGGCGTTGTCCACGGCCTCCTGCTGCGCGAGATACCCCATGAATCCGCCCGCGAAGGTGTCGCCCGCGCCTGTTGGATCGACCACGGTGTCGAGCGGATAGGCGGGCGCGGCGAACACACCGTCCTCGCCGAAGAGCAGGCACCCGTGCTCCCCCTTCTTCACCACGACGATGCGCGGGCCCAGCGCCTTGACCGCCCGCGCCCCCCGGATCAGGTTGCCTTCCCCCGTCAATTCCTTGACTTCCGAATCGTTGATGATCACGGCGTCCACCCGGCGCAACACCGCCTTCAGATCGTCCAGGGCGATGTCGATCCATAGATTCATCGTGTCAAGCCCTACGAAACGCGCGCGCGTCTGTTCGAGCACCTCCAACTGCAATGACGGGTGGATGTTGCCGAGGAACAGATAGGCCGCCTCGCTCGCCGCGGCCGGCAGCTTCGGATGGAACTGCTCGAACACGTTGAGTTGGGTGTCCAGCGTATCCCGGACGTTAACGTCGTCGTGATACCGCCCCGCCCAACGGAAGGTAGCGCCTGCGGCCCGTTCCAGGCCCTCGAGATCGATGCCCTTCTCTTCCAGCAGCCGGACGTGCTCCTCCGGGAAGTCGTCGCCCACAATGCCGATCAGGTGCACGTGTGCATAGTTGGCCGCGGCCAACGCAAAGTAGGTGGCCGCCCCGCCCAGCCCCTCCTCATTCTTCCCGGCGGGGGTCTCCACCGTATCCAACGCAACCGATCCGACAACGGTGAGGCTCATGTCTGTTACTCCAGATTAGGGGTTCACAGGCTCCGCGCCGATCGCCTCGGCCGACGCCGGGATCGGCCGGCCCTCGCGCTCGCGGCGAACATATGCCTGCTTTGCTTCCTCAACGAAGCGCTCGAAGAGCGCGTTAAACTCCGCCGATGTCTTCCACATCGACTCCGGATGGAACTGGACACCGAGCACGAACCCCGCGCCCGGGCGTTCGATCGCCTCGATCACGCCATCATCCGCGTGCGCGGTGGCTGCGAGCCCCGTTCCGAGCTGCTTGACGGCCTGATGGTGGCGCGTGGTGACGTCGACGCGGCGCAGGCGCACCAGTTCGTACAGAAGGCTGTCCGGCGCTATCGTCACGGGATGCGTGAGCGTCCTCCCGGGAACGCCGGGGACGCGGTGGACAGGCCCCGAGGCGGGCGCGATCTGGCTCGCGATGTCCTGGTAGAGCGTCCCGCCGAAGTACACGTTCAGAACCTGGTGGCCGCGGCAGATGCCCAGGATCGGGAGCCCGTTCGACAAGGCGTAGTCCAGGACGCTGAACTCGAGGGCATCCAGCGCCGCGTCCGTACGCTCGAGCTTAGGGTGTCGTTCTTCCCCGTAGAAGGCCGGATCCACGTCGATCCCGCCGGGCAACACCACGCCATCCGCCGCGCGCAGGCTCTCCTGAAGCTCCGTGGGGGCGCCTCCCTGCCCGATCACGGCCACCCGCCCTCCATTGGCTTCCACCGCTTCCCGGACGGCCTGGCAATCGTCCTTGCCCGACTCCCGCAGCCGGGCGACTCGCTCCGCCGAGTACACCACCGCGATGCAAGGCTCCACGGCGTGAGCCCGCAGGGCAAAGGCCCACATGGCCACACCAAGAGCCGTCACAACAGACAACAGAGCGCGCGCCCCGCTGCGGCTGCCTGACCTCCAGATACACTTGATGCCGATCATGATCCCTTGGTTGGATCCGGCGTCTGCGGAATGGACAGTTGATCCATCTTGTACTTCAGGATACGGCGCGTGGTGCCGAGCAGTTCCGCCGCCCGGGACTGCACGTGATCGGCGCGCTCGAGGGCACGCCCGATCAGGTGCCGCTCGAGCCGGCTCGTCGCGTCCTCAAGGGGGAGCCCCTCGAACTCGGCCAGAACCGACACGTCGACTTCGCTCTCCGTCGGGATCACGCCATCGAGGTGCTCCGCCAGAATCTCCGGTTCCGTGCAGTGATGCACCAGCACGCGCTGGACGACGTTTTCGAGTTCGCGGACGTTGCCGGGCCATGAATACGCCGTCATGCGGTGCACCGCCTCCGCATCGAATGCCGTAGCTACGGCGTTCACGCGGGGGCCGTGCTTCCCGATGAAATGCTGGATCAGCCTCGGGATGTCCTCGCGCCTCCTGCGCAACGGAGGCATCTCAATCGGGATCACGTTGATCCGGTAAAACAGATCCTCACGGAACGCCTTCGCCGCCACACATTCCTTCAGGTTGCGGTTCGTGGCGCACACAAACCGGACGTCCACCTCGATCACCTTCGTGCTGCCAACCGGATAGAACTGCCCCTCCTGCAGAATGCGCAGCAGTTTGGACTGAGCGTCCAGGGGCATCTCCCCGATCTCGTCGAGAAACAGCGTGCCCTTGTGGGCCACTTGAACCTTCCCGATCCGCTTCTCCACCGCCCCCGTGAACGCGCCTTTCTCGTGGCCGAACAGCTCGCTCTCGACCAGTTGGGCCGGGATCGCACAACATGATACGGGGACGAGGGCTTCCTTCGCGCGGGTTCCGCCACAGTGGATGGCGCGTGCCAGAAGATCCTTGCCGGTGCCGCTCTCACCCGTGATCAACACCGTCGAATCCACCGCCATGGCGCGCCGGGCGATCGCGAGGGCGTCCATCAGGCTGGAGCTTTCCCCTACGATGGATTCGAAGCCGGCCGCCCCGGCCGCGCGCAGGATCGTCAACTCCTGCTTGTCCTTTTCAGCGGCAAGCGTACGTTCCACCAAAATCAGGATCTCATCCACGTCGAACGGCTTGATGATGTACTCGCGGGCCCCCGCCTTCATCGCCTCGACCGCGGTCGAGACAGACTTGATGGCCGTCACAACGATCACGGGGAGGTTCCCTTCGCGCCGCGCGATCTCCTGGAGCACCTCGAGCCCGCCCATCCTCGGCATGACCAAGTCCAACAGCACGAGATCGACGTGGGATTCGTCGAGGGCACGCAGGCCCTCCGGGCCGTCCTCGGCCAGAATCACGTTGTACTGGTCGCGCAGAATGAGACGGTAGGCCTCCCGCACGCTCCGTTCGTCGTCAATCGCCAGAATCGTCGCCATCGGTGCTGGTTCCGGACGCGGGCAGTCGCAGCGCGAACGCGCTGCCGCCCCCATCGCTCGGGATCAGGCTGAGATCACCCTCGTGCTGCCGGACAATCCGATCGGCGACGGTCAACCCCAGGCCCATGCCCTGTTCCTTCGTACTGAAAAACGGCGCGAAGATCATCTCCGCGTCCTGCTCCGACACGCCCGGGCCCGTATCCGCGATGACCACTTCACACCGGTTGCCGCGCGTCGCGGTCTTGACTCTCAGGATGCCCCCGGCCGGCATGGCCTCAAGCGAATTCTGCACCACGTTGTGTACGGCCTGAGAGAAGAAAATGGGATCCAGATCCGCCGCGGGCTCAGACGGATCGAGATCGGTTTCCAGCTCGATCGAGCGTGCCGCCAGTTCGTCCTCGAACGTCTTGAGCACGCTCTCGAGCGTTTCGTTCACACTGCAGCGCCGTAGGACAAGCCGGGGATGGCGGGCGAACTCGAAGAGCGTCTCCACCACCCGGTTGATGCGCGCCACCTCCTTCTGAACCACATCCCCGAAGGCGTCGCGGAAGTCCGGCGAGTCGTACTTGTCCGGAAGGAGCTGCGCGAAGGTATTGACGGCCACGAGGGGATTCTTGATCTCCTGGGCGACGCGGGACGCCAGGAACTCCCAGAACGGGCTGTACGCGATATCCTCCGAGGCGGCGCGTTCCTTGGGCAGCGCCGAGAAGATGACGACAACCCCTTCCGCATCGATACTCGTGGCGCTCAGGCCGAGCTTGCCCCCGATAGCGGGTTCGTCCACTTCCTGGCGCAGCCTCGGGCGTCCGTCCTCGAGCGTGCGCAGCACGATGTCGGCGAACCCGG
>JAFGTL010000731.1 GCA_016934125.1 Candidatus Hydrogenedentota bacterium | reverse complement strand
GTGGCCGGGGCAGATGTCCGGGTGCCCCCCGTACTCGTCGGTGATCCGCTTGCCATCGTTCAGGAGCGTCCAGGACAGACCGTCACGGCTTGTCGAGTAGTACAGCCGCCCGTAATCCTGCTTCGTCATGTGGGCGAAAAGGTAGGCTTCGGGCCCGCCGCCTGCGCCGAGCGCGGACACGATCATCACGCCAGCCAGCAGATCCATGAGACACGTCCTCCAGCGATTCTGGGTTCCGTCCCGCTTGTTTGTGGCGGGCCGTGCCGAGTATATCGGTTGCCCGGGGGCGCCGTCGAGTCTCCTCCCGTTCGGGAGGGCGCGGTAGGAACGTGTGCCGGCCGCGTTGACTGGCGCGAGGCGAGACTCGTAGAATACGCGGCGTCGCTGTTGTCACGCGTACGGACTGGGTTCTCGGAGAGGCCGGGAATCCGGCCCCGCACACCCCGACAAGCCCGCACACCCCGGCAGGGCAACGGCCTATCCGGGCACCGGCACAATGCCCCAACAACGGCGGGAGCGTCATGAAACTGGGAACGAGATTATCGCTCGCGTTCTTCATCATCGCCACGGTGGTGAACGCCCTTGTGGCATCGGGCCTGTTTGTCGCCGCCAGGTACCGCATTCGCGAGGAGATCCGCAACCGCCTCCGGGATGCCGTGGCGATCGCGGCGCTCGAGTTCGACGCGGAGGCGCACCGCAGCCTGAGGGAGCCGTCGCAGGAGAGCGGCCCGACGTATGCCGCGCTCAAGAAGCGCCTGCAGGCGATTCGCGACAACGGCACCGATTTCCGCTACGTGTACACGTGGCGGCCGACGCCCGACGGCCATCTGGTATTCGTTGTCGACGCCGAATCGGATCCGGAAGAGGTGTCGCACCTGGGGGATCCGTACGACGACGCGGAGCCGTGGCTCGAGGAGATGCTCATCGGACTCGAGGGGCCGGCGGTGGACGAGGAATTCACCGAGGACTCGTGGGGGGTGTGGCTCAGCGGCTATGCGCCGTTCTACACGGCCGACGGCGCGCGCGAGGGCATCCTGGGTATCGACGTCGAGGCCAGCCAAGTCCTGGCCTATGAACACCTTCTACTGGCTATTGCCGTGGGCGTGTTCGCTGTCAGCTCGCTGGTGGCCTTCATTCTCGGCCGTGTGGTCGGCAAACGACTTGCCGCGCCGGTGGTTACGTTGGCCGAGAGCGCCAACCGGGTGGCACAGGGGAACTGGGACGACGGGGTAGGTTTGCGGGCGAGCGGCGAGATCGGTGTTCTGGTGGCCGCATTCAATCAGATGGCTGCGGAGATCCGGAGCACGCTGAGTCAGTTGCGCAGCGAGATCGCCGAACGCATCTCCGTCGAGAAGAAGCTGCGGTACCACCAGGGGAACCTGGAGCAGATCGTCGCCGTCCGCACCGAGGAGATCGAGCGGGAGATGGAGGAGAGGAGGCGGGCGGAACGTCTGTTGGAGGCCGCGCGAACCGAACTCGAACAGGTGTTCAGTTGCGCGGCGCCTTTGTGCGTCGTGGACAACACCTACACGCTGATCCGCGCGAACGAGGCATTCCGCCGGTTCTTCGAACTGCCGGCAGAGTCCCGGGCCGACGAGAAATGCTACGAGCTGCGGCGAGACCCCCGCTGCCACACCCCAACCTGTCCCCTGAGGAAAGTCCTGGAGATGGGGAAGCGCCAGGAGGCCGAAACCGAAGTGCGGCTTCCGAACGGGAAGACGCTGTGGTTCCTGTCCATCTCAACGCCGTACAAAAACGAGGGGGGCGAGACGCAGGGGGTGGTGCAGACCTTCCTGGACATTTCAGGGCGCAAGCACGTGGAGGCGGAACTCCGCCGTCTGTCTCAATGCGACGGGTTGACGGGCGTCGCCAACCGCCGGTATTTCGATGAGACGCTGAAGATGCGGTGCGATCACTCGGCGCACAACGGCGACGCCATCTCGCTGATCCTCGCGGATGTGGACTTCTTCAAGCCCTTCAACGACACCTACGGCCACCAGGCCGGGGATCTCTGCCTGCGGCGCGTCGCGGGCGCGCTGGCCTCCGGCACGAGAGGCCCCGACGACCTCGTCGCACGCTACGGCGGCGAGGAGTTCGCCGTGGTGCTCCCGGGCGCAGATGCGGAACTCGCCCGGGCCGTGGCCGAGCGCCTCAAGGTGCACGTCGCCGACATGGGCATCCCGCATGGCCACTCATCTGCGTCCGAGGTGGTCACCATCAGTGTCGGCGTCGCCACGTGCCGTGCGGCCGACGGGGATATCTCGCCCGAATTGCTGGTGAGGCAGGCCGACAGCGCGCTGTACGAGGCGAAGGGCGCGGGCCGGAACTGCGTGCGTGTGGCCGGATAGGGCCAGGGCGCGGGCCTGGGCCGCCCGCCGCGCCAGAGCCGGGATCGATCCCGCCTACCGCGCTCCCGCTGAATTCATCGACGGAAGGCCGCCCGCTCGAACCACTTCTCGGCCCGGCGCACAATCGAGTCGTCGGAGCGGCGATACCACAGGAACAGGATCCCGTAGGCCATGTTGAGCCACACGAGCGGCACGGCGAGAAGGGCGCCGAGCAGGGTGTGGCGATAGGTGTCTTCGTCAATGCGTTTCAGGCGGGCGCGCTGCACCTGGTACTCGAGCACCTCGCGCGTGCCGCTCACGAGCCGGGCGGGGATGTCGCCCGGGCCGATGGGGGCCGGCCGGAACGCATTGGCCTCCGCCAGGTCGCACAGGCGCTTGTGCAGCGCGAACAGGGCTCTGAGATCTTTGTGCCACGGCACGCGGACAGCGAACGTCGTCTCCAGGGAGCCGAACGCGCCAGGGGTGCCAGCGTTGAACGTACTGACGCAACGTTTGGGCACAAACTCGGTGTTGAACTCGGCATAGGAGAGCTGCTGACCCTTGGACTGCATGTACGACAGGATGACGGTGTGGCTGGTGCCAGGCAACAGGAACGCCCGGCACGCGCACGACACCTCTTCTGTCATGAACACGCTGAAGCCGCCCGCGTAAGCGAATCCGAGTTCCACAAGCGCCTCCTCGGCTGCATCGCGCGGCTCGAAGGCCTCGCCCGGTTCGGGCGGCCCCTCGACGGGGGTGATGGTGGGAACATAGTAGCGCGAGGCAGCAAGCCACACCGCCGTGACGGCGAAGACGACGATGAGGGCATCCAGCCAGACCAGATTGATGAATATCGCCATACGCCTCCCCGCGCCTCGGAGGATCTCCCCCCTGCCAACCCAACCGGCCCGCCGCGCCGCCGCCTCAGTAGGAGGGCCAGCGCTCGCGTTTCCGAAGGCCTTTCACGATGAGCGGGACGAGGCCCGTCAGAATCACGATGGCGGCGGCCAGCGACACGATCAGCCCGGCCTTGAACGAGCCCGGCTCATAGCGGAAGACGACTTCGTGCTCGCCTTCCTCAAGCGGGATACCGCGGAACACGCCGTCCACAACCCCGATGGCGGCCTCTTGGCCGTCTACGGACGCGCGCCAACCGGGATACCAGGAGTCGGCCACGACGAGCACGCCGGAACGGGGCGCATCGAGGCGGATCTGGAGGCGCGTGTTGCTCTCGGACGCGACGAGCTCGCCCATCGGCCTTGGGGGGCCCTTGTCGTCTGGGATCCGGATCCGTTCCATGAGCGGCGGCAGGCCGGAATCGAGCTCGTCCGGGTTGAAGTCGGCGACAGGCCGCCCGTCGTAGGCCATCCAGATCCGCGGTTTCGACGCGAGGTCTTCGAACAGGACGGCGCCCGAAGCGAAGACATGCTGCACGCGCAGGAGGGGGCGAACCGCGGCGAAGGGGCCCTGAATGTCGTCCTTGGTGAGAAGGAGGGCGGGGGAACCGGCGCGGCGCAGGAGGAGGGGGTCGTCGTCGACTCGGGCCACGAACGCGGCATGCCGATCGAGGGCGGCGCCGCCGGAGGCGTACACTTGAGGGATCAGGTTGCCCGAGAGGGGCCAGCGTTGCAGGGCGGGGGTGCCGCTGACGCGGGCGCCGGATTCGCGAAGGGAGGCGACAAAAGGCGTCTCGGGAAACAGGTGTTCGCGATCCGTCATCGGCATGGCCGCCTGGAACGCCATGAACAGATCGATGGCCGTCAGCACGCACAGGCCGTATCCCAGCACCCGCACCGAGGGCCGCAGCAGGGCAACGGCGGTCAGCGCGAACACCGCGACGGCGCAGCCGCCGGCCAGCCACGCCTGAACGGCAAACGACGGCGCGCCCGGCCGCGTGCCGGGGCCGTTCACGACGATGAGCACGGCCGCGGCCGCCACGAAGGCCGGCGCGGCCAGCAGCAGGCGCTTCAAAGCCGACACGCAGGCGTCCGCGTCGAGTTCGAGCCACTGTTCGATGGCCGCGGCCGCCACAAGCGCGAGCGTCAGGCCCGCGGGCACGAGCAGGTGCTTGGGATCGAGCCAGGCCAGGCCCGGCAGGCCGGCCGCGCCGGGCCGCACGAGGAGCGCGAGGATGCCCATGGTGCAGCCCGCCACCAGGAGCGCATCGATCCGGTTCCGCTGCGGCTGTGCGGCGAACGGGCGGGTGGCCAGCCACAGCGGCAGGAGCGCCAGCGGAACCAGGCCGCCGTAGAGCAACCCCAGCACCTCGGGGGACGCGGAATCGCCCGGCGACACGGCGTTGCCGAAGTAGCGCGGCAGGATACAGGCAAGCAGATGGAGGAGGCGGAGGGCGGCGCCGGAGCCTTCGCGGCCGGTGGCGGCTGCGTGCATGCGGAACTCGAGGTACGGGATGACTTGCAGCGCGCACAGGGCGAGGCCGGCGGCCGCAGTCAACGCGAGCACGCCGACGGGGCGCGCGATCCCCGCGAGGCGGCGGTGTCCGGGGGCCTGCCGGGCCGTGGCGAACAGGTGCCGGAACGCGATGTACAGGCCGGCATACACAAACGCGGCAACGGCCGTCTCGGGATCGCCGCCGAGGAGCATCAGGCAGAAGACGAGCGCGCCCAGGGGCCACGTTCGGAACTGGGCCGTGGCCACGCGATCGGCGAACAACACCAGGAAGGGAAGCCAGACGACGGCGTCGGCGAGGGGCCAGTCGATCCAGAGCAGGATGGGGCCGCTGAGTTCGAGACACAGGCCCACGAAGAGCGCGATGGGCAGGGCGAACCCCAGCCGGCGGGCCACGTAGAACCCGCACAGGCCCGCAGCGAGCACCTTGAGCAGGGCGGCGAGTTGGAGGGCCGTGGGCGGCGGGAGCAGATAGAAGGGGATCGAGAACGGGGAGAGGCAGCGGGATCGCCACAAGGCCAGGAAGGGCAGCCCACAGGCCTCGCAGGGGTTCCAGAGCAATGAATCGCCGCGCTGAACGGTGTCGTGCAGGAAGACAAACCAAGGATACAACCGCCGGGCCGTTGCAGACGGTTGCGGATCCTCGACCGCGGCCACGTCGGCGGGCCGGGCCTGTTCCCACGGCGTCAGCGAGAGAATCGCGTCCGTGGATACGGGCACGCGGCCCTGAAACACGATCGGATACAGGGCACCTGCCGCGGCGAGAATCAGGGCGGCCAGGCACAGGCCCCGCTCGAGGGCAGCTCGATATCGCAGCCGAAACATAGACTCCCCGTCGCCGGGCCCCGGGCCCGGCGTGCGTCACTTCGTCCTGGGCGGCGTGTGGATGCTCAGGCCGAAGTAGTCCTCCGCGGCCTCCTTCATCGTCTCGGACAGAGTCGGGTGCGTGTGGATCGTGTCGGCGATCTCCTCGACGGTGGCCTCCATCTGGATCGCCAGGGCGCCCGCGGCGATCAACTCGCCCGCTTCGGGCCCCATGATGTGCACGCCGACCACTTCGTCGGTGGCCGCGTCGCCCACGATCTTCACCATCCCCTCGGTTTCGCCCATGGCCTGAGCGCGGCCGCTCGCCTTGAACGGGAACCGGCCGATCTTCACGTCGATGCCCGCCTCGCGGGCGGCCTTCTCGGTGAGGCCGACCGTGGCCACTTCGGGCGCGGTGAACGTGCACGAGGGCACCACCCGGTAGTCGATGGTTTTGTTCGCGCCCGTCGCGTTCTCGGCGGCCACGACGCCCTCGGCAGACGCCCCGTGGGCCAGCATCGTCTTGCCGACCACGTCGCCTACGGCGAAGATGCCGGGCACGTTTGTCTCCATCCGCTCGTTCACGAGGATCGCGCCGCGGGGGCCCACCTCGACGCCCAATCCAGGCGTCTCCGTCACGGCCTCGGAGTTGTACTTGCAGCCGATGCCCACCAGCACGAGATCCACGTCCAGCGGCTCAGCCTTCGAGTCCTTGAGGGCCACGGATACGCCCTTCTTCGTCTTCTTGAGCGCCTCGACGGCCGTTCCGGTATGGACGTGCATGCCCCGCCGCTTGAGGATGGCGGCCAGCCGCTTGGTGAGCTCTTCGTCGGCCAGCGGGAGCAGCGTAGGCATCATCTCGATGAGGTCGACCTCGACGCCCAAGGCGTTCCACAGGCAGGCGAACTCCGCGCCGAGCGGGCCGCCGCCGATCACGGCGATGCGGCCGGGCAGTTTGTCGAGTTCGAGGGCCTCGGTGCTGGTGATGATCTTCTTCCCGTCGGTCTCGAGGCCGGGCAACTGGGCCGGGGCGCTGCCGGTGGCGATGATGATGGCCTTCGCGCGCACTTCGTCCTTGCCGACGGCGATGACGCCGGGCGCCGTCACCTGGGCCCGCCCGCGGATCACCTCGATGCCGTGGGCCTTGAACAGGCCCTGAATGCCCGACTTGTTCCGCTTGATGACCTCGTCTTTCCAGGCGAGCAAGGCCTTGAGATCGACGCGCACGCCGTCGACGTTGAGGCCGAATTCGTCGGCATGCTGGAGCTTGCGATACAGTTCGGCGGTGTGGATGAGGGTTTTCGTGGGGATACAGCCCCAGTTCAGGCACACGCCGCCCAGTTCTTTGTGTTCGATGACCAGCGTCTTGGCGCCGCGTTGGGCGGCGCGGACAGCGGCCACATACCCGCCGGGCCCCGCGCCGATTACGGCTACGTCGCATTCGTGCATGAATCTCTCCTAGAAGTCGGCCTGTTCGAGGATCTCTTGCAGCACGGCCATGAATTGCGCCGCCACGGCGCCGTCGATGGCGCGGTGATCGCTCGAAAGTGTCAGGTTCATGATGGGCCGGATGTGAATGCCGCCGTCGATGACGACGGGGCGATCTTTGATCTGCCCGACGGCCAGGATAGCGGTATCGGGCGCGTTGATGATGGCCGTGAACTGATCGACGCCGAAGGCGCCGAGGTTCGAAATGGTGAAGGTGTGGCCGCTGTAGTCATCGGGCGCGAGTTTGCCGTCGCGGGCCTTGTCGCCCAGGGCGCGGGCCTCGGCGTGGATCTGTTCGAGGGACTTCGTGTCGACGTTGCGCACGACGGGCGTCACCAGGCCGGAGGGCAGCGCGACGGCGAAGGCCAGGTTGATGTCGGCCAGTTCCTCGATGGCGTCGCCCGCCCACCGGACGTTGACGGCCGGGAACCGCCGGATCGCCTTGGCGGTGGCGAACAACACGAGGTCGTTGTACGAGGGCTTGAAGCCGGGCAGGGAGGTGCGGAACCCCGCCGCGGCCGCCATGTCCACCTCCATCGTGACGTAATAGTGGGGCGCGGAGTACTTGCTCTGGGCCATCCGCTCGGCGATGACGCGCCGCATGGGGGTGAGCGCGATGCGCTGGGCCTTCGGGCCGGCAGGCGCCGCCGCCGCAGCCGCCGCGGCCTTGGCCACGTCCGCCTTGGTGATCTTGCCGCCCGGGCCCG